>JAHEDC010000216.1 GCA_024641425.1 Verrucomicrobiales bacterium
CGCGATGTTCATGGCGAAGGACGTTTTGCCCATTCCGGGACGGGCCGCGATGACGATCATCTGACCGGGATGCAACCCATTGGTGCGCTTGTCTAAGTCGCGGAAGCCGGTCGAGAGCCCGGTTACTTTCCCTCGGTTCTCGAACATGTATTCGATCTTCTCCACCGCCTTCCAAACATTCTCCTTCATGGAAGCGACCTTCATCTCGGAGTTCTGGGAGTCGCCTATGTCGAGGATCTTCTGTTCAACGGTGTCGAGGATGACCTGTGGATCGGAGGGATTGTCGTAGGCGTCCGCCGTGCATTCCGTGCAGGTTCCGATGATCCGTCTAAGGAGCCATTTTTCCTTGATCAGATCCCGGTAGAAATCGAAGTGGGCCGCGTCGGGGACGAAGCTCAGGAGGTCGACGACCGTGGTCGGACCGCCGACCTTGTCGAGGAGCTTCTCCTTGATGAGGGCCTCCTGGAGGGAGATGGCGTCGATGGGCTGGCCGCTGTCCCCGAGCTTCATGAGGACGTCGTAGATCATCCGGTGGGCCGGGACGTAGAAGGCCTCGGGATTGAGGGTCTCCACCGCCGTGCCGATGAGGTCGGCGGGGGACTGGAGGATGGCGCTGAGCACACCCTTTTCGGCGTCCGCGCTGCTGGGCAGCGGGCGATGAATGTCGGGAGAGGTTCCGCCTTTGTTCTGGCCGAGGGAGCTGCTTTCGCTCTTCTGGAGCGAGGGAGCCCCCTCTTTGGCGGCGGCGGGTTTCGGTGGAGAGAGGAGTTCGGTGGAGTCGGGCATGGCTTCGATGTCGGGTCAAGCATCGGCCGCGGAATTCGCGCGGGATGTCACGCTAGCCATGCGTCAGCCCGTGGAAAAGTGATTTCTTCGGACATCTTGAATTTCGGCGTGGAACGGGCTGTGGAAAGGGCATTCCGGCGTCGCGAAAAATCCCATTGCACTCCGGGCGGAGTGCCCTATTTTGCCGAACCAACCACCAAACTTTACCGAAATGGCAGACAAAGAGAATCGCTACGAAGACAACACCAAGGGCAAATTTTTCGTCGATGACCAGTGCATCGATTGTGATCTGTGCCGGGAAACCGCACCTGACAATTTCACACGCCAGGAAGACGGCGGTTACTCTTACGTATACAAGCAACCTGAGACGGACGAAGAGCGCGCGCTCTGTGAGGAAGCCCTTGAAGGCTGCCCGGTGGAAGCGATTGGAGACGATGGCGACGAGTGAGGTCGGGCGTTTCCGGCATCGTGAAACCTTTACCAAGCCCCGCGTGACCGAGTGTCGCGCGGGGTTTTTTGTGTGTCGGGAGGATGGGGATTTCCGGTGGTTCCGTCGCAGGGCTCGGCGCGTCGTCGTGATGCACGGAAGTCCGACGTCTTGTGGAAGATCTGCGAGGGCGTTGGATTTCCCGCTTTGCGCGGTATCCGGATGCGTTCGGTCGAACCGGTGGCCGTCCTCCCGTTGGTGGGCTTGCTATCGGGAGGCGTTCCGTGTTTGTTATCCTCGATACCGGTCCGTTCGACACGTTGTACCCTGAATCTGGAATACCGCTGAAACAGCGTGGTCGCAACCGGATTCAGTAAATTGATCCCAGCCCTATGTCCCGATTTTCAAAAACACATTCGTCATTTCACGGGCGGCGGGCCGGAATCGTCGGCGCTTTGTTTCTCGCCCTCGCCGGGCAACTCCCGACAGTAACTTACGGGGGCAGTCAGGATCGGCAGGGACCGGTGCCGGAGCTCCTGGGGGCCGACAAGAAATCCGTGGCCCGGATACTGGGCGATGGCGAGCCATTGGTGGGCGGGCTCTTCAACGAGAAGTCCTCGGAAATCCACGCCGGAGGGATCGGCAGCACGCATGCGTATCGGACGCGGATCGGATATCTTGAAGACCGATCCTGTTACGCCTTCTTCATGAAGAAGACGGGGGAGGCCTTCAACCCGATCGAGGTGATCGGGTTGCTCTCTCTCTGCGCCCATCGTGCGGAGTGGCGCGAGCTCAAGGTGGGGAGCCGCGAGGTTGGATTCATTTACCGGGCAGCCGATCCCAAGGGGAAGGCCGGGGACCGAACCTATCTGGCGACACTCGACGAATCGGCGTGCAAGCTCTTCGTCTACTCCCCGACGTGGAGGCCGGATTTCAACCGGGATCTGTGGACCACGCCGGACGAAGCGCCTGTCCACCGGGAAGCCGGGAAGGGTTCGGAAAGGGGAGAGCTGCCGCACTACTCGGATTCCAAGCAGGCGGATATTCCGGAAGCGGGACTCTTGGGAAAGCCCTCCGGCGCATTCGACGGGAAGGGACACGGAGGCGACCCGAAGGAGGGGATTTACCTGCCGAAGTTCGATCAAGTCATTCCTGCCGATCCGGGTGACGATCCCAAAGCAGTCAAAAAGGACAAGCGCAAGCATCGCCAGCAATCGACGAAGCCGATCCCGCCGTCCTCGGGCAAGTAGACGATCGCTCGATTCAGGGCACCACCGATGAGGGGCGGAAATGGAGGTCCGCGGTGCTGCCGCTCGGTTCGGGCTCAGTATTTCCAGTAGGCCCCCTGGGAGAGGATCGCTTCGGTGTTGCTGATCGAGTAATCGGTCTTGCCGACGACGCCCCATAGGGGCACGCCCGTCGCCTGATGCCACTTCTGGCTCATGCTCTCGCCGGTGTGGCAGCCAAAGCTTCGGCAATAGGCATGTTTGGCAAATGCGCCTGGCTCGATCCTCTCGAGTTCGTCCTCGTGCAACCATTCCTTGCTGGCACCCATCACCGCGTTGCTGTAGTCGAGCAGGAACGCATGGCGGTTCGAATGCCCGAAATACTCGAGGTTCACGATCTTCGTCTCGCGGCGGTTCCGCCCATGGTTAAGGTACCGGATAAGCTCCGAGGCGGTATCGAACCACACGATGTCCATGTCGAAACCGTGCAGTTTCTTGAAGTAGTCATTGCGGATTGACTCGACCCACTGGATCAGCGGGCGCCCTTCCTCGGACTGGCGGGAAAGGTAGGCCGGACGGAAGACGAGCATGGTCACCGCGATCCCGCGTCCGTGCTGAAACATGAGTTCTCGGACCCGGAACTTTCCCTTGCGCACGAAGTTGTACCAAACCTTGTCGTGCTGGTCGACGTCAACGCGCGTGTTTTCCCACCGGCGAAGGGCGGGCCCACCGACGATGATGACATGCTCGCCGCGCGATCCGCCGCTCTGGTCGCTGGCCAAGGCGTCCCATGCCGAGATCAACAGGATGAGAAAAACGCCGGACGCAGCGAGGATCGATCTTGGGCGGACCTTCTTCATGATGTGAACCCTAATCTCCAAAAAGCGCTTGTCGACGGACATTCCAGGAAGCCCGCGCGCGATTCCAGGGCAAACGCCGCCGCGCTCCTCTCCCTCGCTGCCATGGGCACACTCACCGCGGGGGCTGGGGTGGCCTTGAAGACGCCGCCACTTCCGACGGCCTTTGAAATGTGGAACGCGAGATTCACGCTGGAAGTGGATCCGGTGATTGGAGCGGGCGGAAGAACCGTTGAGATTGGCATCGCGCTGGAAATCGTGGCATACCTTGGAGAATCTCCAATAGGCTCCGAAGATTGCCCTTACAAGGAATTGGCGGGCGTCACCCCGCCGCAGTGCTCCAGCCGGAAACCCTCGATGCTTGCGGGGGAAACGATTCGGCTCGCTGCCCGGACGCCGTGAGCTGTGGACAGGCGCACGGCTGACCAGCGTATAGCGAAGCTCAGAAAGCGGCCTGCGGGAAGCGTGGGCGCCTCACTCCAGGAATCCTTCCGCGCGGAGATGCGAGATGATGGCTTCGGCGCAGGCCTCGGCGGTTCGAGTCGTCGTATCGAGGCGCAAGGTGGCGTCTTCCGGAACATCATAAGGATCGGAAATCCCGGTGAATTCCTTCACGATTCCGGCGCGGGCCTTCGCGTAGAGACCCTTTACGTCGCGTTGCTCGCAGACCTCGAGGGGAGTGTTGATGTGGACGAGAACGAACCCCCCCAGTGGCTCGATGGTGGCGCGGACTTCCTTTCGAATAGTGTCATAGGGGGCGATGGGGGCGCAGATGGCCGCGCCGCCATTCTTCGTGATCACGCTCGCGACGTAGCCGATGCGGAGGATGTTGAGATTCCGGTGCTCGCGTGAGAAGCCGAGTTCGGAGGAAAGCCGCTGCCGAACGAGATCCCCGTCGAGGAGCGTTACCTCGCGTCCGCCGAGTTCGAGAAGCCGGGCCTCGAGCACGCGGGCGACGGTGGATTTGCCGGAACCCGAGAAGCCGGTCAGGAAGACGGTGAATCCGCGCCGGGAATTGGGAGGAAAAGAGCGCGCGAACTCATCGGCAGCGGCCGGAAGGAGCGCGTCCGGCGAAATCGTTCTCTCGGAAGGGGACTGCGGGCCCCCGAAGACGCCACACGCACCGAGATGGCGCGCAATCGTCTCGCGGGCCTCGGGGAGTGAACCCGGAATCAGGGGCAGGACGCAGAGTGTGGGCGGCGTCGCGAAGGCGGACAGTGTGGCGCGGAGGCAGCGGACACGCGCGAAGTGACTATTGTCGGCCAAGTCTGCGCTCCCGGCGGGAACGACGAAAAGAAGCGGCGCCTCGAGGGCGCCGAGCGCCTCGAAGGTGGGCAGGTGCGCGGGATGATGGGTGTCCGCGAAGACCGCGACGGTTCCGGCGGAGAGACCGTTCGGGAGGGAACGCAGAGTGCCGAAGTCGAAGTGGACCGGGAGTTGGATGCCTATGAGCGTTCCACGGATCGCCTCGACGGAAAAATCGGTGACGGTCAGGATGGCGAGCACGAGACCCTCCGCATTTCGCAAGGCCATGCGATCGCCAATGGCCGGAGCGATTTCCGTTCGAAGAAGCACGAATCCGTCATGCGAACCCAGGAGACCGGTAAGTTGCAGCTCGAGTTCACAGACTTCGGAGGGCGTGAGGGTGATCGACGGCCAGTGGACGGACTCCGCGCGCAACACTGCGGCGGTGCCGGGATCGGCGAGGAGAGAGTGGGCCATGCGCGTAAGGGAGAGGGGAAGCCCTTCGCGCGCAAGGGAATTGTGAGGACTCACTCGGAGATCGCGTTCTCGATAAGCTGCTGGACCTCTTCCTTGAAGGCCGGGTCGTAGTCATAGAGGAGACCATAGATGCCCTTGCGCACTTCCGGGTCGGCAATTCCCGACCAGCGCTGCACCAACTGCTTTTTGAAATCGGCGGGATCCCCCTCGACCCAATCCTCATAGATCGAAAGGACGATATCGTGACGCTCGGACGCGTCGAGAATGGCATCCGCCCAGACGAGGGCGTCGCTCGGGGCTTCGGTGGCGAGAGTCTGGGCGAGGGCGACCTTGGCGTTCTCCTTCAACGGGCCCTCGGCCAAAGCATTGATCCACATGGAGGCGGGCCGGGGATCATCGATGGTCCACTGGCTGACGAGCATGAGGGCGGCCTTGCGCCGGGTCGCATCGCTCGCGTTGGCAAGCCCTCCGCCATCAAGCCAGGCGGCCGCGGCCGAGGGGTCCTTGCCGGCCCAGGTGGAGATGAGTCCCGTCGTGAGGGCGTCCTGGAGAACCGGATCATCAACCCCCGCGATCCACGATCCGGCCCGTTCGGGATCGTCGAGCCCCAGTTGGTAGGCGATCGCGCCGCAAGCTTCCTTCTTCGCCAGGCTATCTTCGATGGACTCCGCCCACATGATCGCATCCTCGGGGGCGGAGCGCGTCCAGGCGGAGGCGAAAGTGGCGGCACCGCTCGGATTCCGTCCGGAACTGATGTTCGCGTTCACCCATTCCGCTGCGCCCTCGGGATTGGTTTCACCCCAGCGGATCATCAGTTGACCGGTGGCGTCCTCAAGAAAAGCGCCGGCTGGAATTCCCGCGACCCACGCGGCGGCGGCACGGGGATCCGAGGCGGTCCATTCGTCCATGAGAACCGCCAGCTTGCCGTCTCGATCCTCTCCCTCGTTCAGGCGGGCCAGCAATTCAGCGGCAGCCTTCGGGTCGGTTTGCGCCAGGGCGGTGAATTCATCGACGAATTCATCGGAAAGACCGGGAGCGGAAGTGTCCCCTTCGTCGGGATCGGCCGGAGCAGGAACATCTTGGGAAAGAACGGACGCCTCCGAAGGGTTTCGCCAGGATTCGGGAACGTCGGGGAGGGATGAGATGTCATCGGAGGGCGAATCCTTTCCCCGCGTGAAACGCAGGAAGACGGCCACCCCCGCTACGACGAGGCAAAGGAGAAGGGCAAGAAGGATCTTGTTCCTTCGCTGGGACGATTTCCGGACGTTGCGCTTCTGGTTCATGGGGAGCCGGACGGTATGCCCGGACGCGCGATCACCCTAACTATAGAAAACCCGGATACCGGCTCAGCCGCCGAAAGGAGTCGGCGTGCCTCCAATGGGCGGCGTGACTGTTCCGGAATCCGTCCCTGAAGATGTGCGGACGATAATCTTGGAATGGGTGATCCTGCGACCGATGGTGTCGGACTCATTCCGTTTCCGATCACGGACACGGATGAAAACGGTGCGCGTCTTGCCCTTGGGAATGGAGACGGTGAAGAAGAAATCGGTGGCGGCGGTTCCGCGTGCCGTGAGGGTGGCCCGACGCCAGCTCTTGTAGCCGGAGATCCGGTACTCCACCCGATCGACTCCGCTGACGGTCTCACCCGCACCTGAGCCCGCCACATCGGTGGCGGAGCCAGAGAAGACGACTTTGGTCTCGTTGACCACCGTTCCCGCAACGGGGAGGATATCCGCCGCATCGAGAACGGGGAGTCCCGTATCGACGATATTGCTGACACTGGCTTGACCGAAGGCACCGGCAATCCCGAGTCCGAGGGATCCGAAGAGAATAAGGAGAGTTTTGCGCATGGGAATAGAACCTATCGGATCCGCTTAGGTTTCGCCAAGTGCAAATTAAAAAAAATCGGGCGACGACGACGAAAGGGAAGAATCAAGGAACCCGGAAGATTTGGCCCGTGGCGGGATCTTTGGCGAGAGAGCCCGGAGCCATCCCCTTCACGTCGAGTGTATCATACGGCGGATAGGGGCTCAGGACGATTCCCGGGTCCTTGGTAGCGGTTGCCGTCGGGAAGTCGGGCTTATCGGGAAGCGGGCGTCCCTCGTCGTCCTTGGCGATTGGCCTGCTTTCCTCCTTCGGAGCCGGGGGCGAATCCTCGACGACGGGCGGCTCGGGAGCGGCGGTGGGAGCGGCGGTGGTTTCCTGTTTCACGGGCTCCTGCTTTTTTGGTGCGACAATAGCGGGGACGTTCGGCTCAGGCGTCTTGTCGAGGACCGGCGTCTTTTTGATGGGAGGCGTTTCTCGCTTCACGGGAGCGGGTGTCGCATCGCGACGGGGTTCGGGAGCGATTTCGCGCGACTTTTCCTTAGTTTTTGGCGCTGGCGGCGCTGGCGTTGGCGTTGGCGTTGGCGTTGCCTCCGGTTGGCGTGTTTCCGCGGGAGGCGTAGCCGGCTTTCGCGGCAATGTGCGCTCGCGGGGGGCCGATGTCGGCATTGCCTCCTCATTTCCTCTCCAACTGCGAGGCGGCGAGGGCGCATCCTTCCACGTCGGCGCGCCCGGATCGCGGGAAGGTCGGACACCGGCACCCGCATTGAGAGCCGGTGGCGGAGGACTCTGGTATCCAAAACGAGAGGGGCCTTGGGGCAAAGGCTCGTTGTCGTCGCCACCGATCCTCGACTTGATGCCATCCCTGACATCCCGGAATCCTCCCCTGATGACTTCTCCTCCCTCCCGGATCTCACCAACGACTCCACGGAAGAACCCTGCGATTCCTCCCGATCTCTCGGCCCGCCGATCACTGTCCCTATTCTGGGCCTGCGTTCGGATATTGGGCTGGGCGGCGTCCGTGGATTGCAGGACGACGAGGGAGAGAAGACCGCTAATGGCGAGGGACGTTTTCATATTCTATCGGTGGTGGGACGCGGGAACGGACGGTTTATTCGCAGCGGCCGCGCGCTTCTTCTTGATTGTGGCGGCGTGTTCGAACATGAAAGATGCCGAAGCACACCCAACCCCACTATACATACATGCGCCCCATTGTTCAAATTTCACTAGATCTTGAAAATATAGATGAGGCAATTAATACGGCTGAGATGGCCCTTAGAGCAGGGGTGGACTGGCTGGAAGCCGGCACGCCGCTCATTCTGGCGGAGGGACTCCACGGGGTCCGGGCCCTTCGGGCGCGCTTTCCCGATGTTCCGATCGTGGCCGATCTGAAAACGATGGATGGCGGCTATCTGGAGGCGCAAATGATGGCGCGGGCGGGGGCGACACATGTCGTTGTCATGGCGCGGGCGCACGAGGAGACGATCCGCTGTGTCGTGAAAGCGGGCGCGGATTTCGGGGTCGGGGTCATGGGGGACAACATGGCCTGCGAGGACATGGTGGCGGGCGCGCGGCGGCTGGAGGATCTCGGCTGTGATTACATCGTCCACCACATCGGCTACGACGAGCGCCGGGGGATCGCGGCGCGGGGCGAGCGGATGCCGAGCCCGCTGGACAAACTGCGCGAGGTCGTGCAGGCGGTGAGCATCCCCGTGCAGGCCGTGGGCGGGCTTTCCATCGAGCAAGCCGTGCGCTGCCCGGAATACGGCGCGCCCCTCGTCGTGCTTGGAGCACCCCTCACCATCGACGCCGATGCCTTCCGCACCGCGGGCGGCGATCTGGAAGACTCCCTCCGCTTGATTTGCAACGCCGTCCACGCGTATGATTCCGCCTCATGAAAACCGCCGCCGTTGTCAATTTCTCGCCGGAGCCCGGCAGTGTCGAAATCCGCGAATTTCCCCGCCCCACCATCGGGCCCGATGACGTCCTCATGCAGGTCGAGGCCGTCGGCGTCTGCGGGAGCGACCTCCACCAGTGGACGGCCTCCCATTCGTGGCCGGTGAACTACCCCGTCGTCCTCGGCCACGAGTTCAGCGGCGTCATCGCCGAGACCGGTGCCAACATCCGGGGCTGGAGCGAAGGCGACCGCGTCACCAGCGAGACCGCCGCCGTCATCGACCCCGACAACCCGATGACCCGCCGCGGCCTCTACAACCTCGACACCTCGCGCAAGGGCTTCGGCTACGGCGTCGACGGCGCCATGACCCGCTTCGTCCGGGTCCCGGGCCGCTGCCTCCACGCCGTCCCGGACAACCTCCCGCTCGAATTCGCCGCCCTCACCGAGCCCTGCTGCGTCGCCTACAACGCCCTCGTCAACAACTGCCGCATCGTCCCCGGCGACCGCGTCATCGTCCTCGGGCCCGGCACCATCGGCATCCTCTGCGCCGCCGTCGCGCGGCTCTGCGGGGCCGAGGTCGCTCTGGTCGGCCTCCCGGCAGACGCCGGACGCCTTGCCATCGCGGAAAAATACGGCTGCGAATCCGTCATCGGCGACGCCACCGAGTGGGCGCGCGCCCGCGACGGCCTCGGGGCCGACGTCGTCATCGACGCCGCCGGCTCCTCCGCCACCCTCCGGATCGCCCTCGACCTCATCCGGCCCGCCGGCCACGTCACCAAGGTCGGCTGGGGCCCGCAGCCCCTCGGCTACAACCTCGACCCCCTCATCCAGAAAAACATCACCCTCCAGGGCAGCTTCAGCCACAACTGGCCCGTCTGGGAGCGCGTCCTCGCCCTCCTCGCCAGCGGCGCCCTCGACGTCCGCCCCATCGTCGGCGGCACCTGGGCCCTCGCCGACTGGCACGAGGCCTTCGAGAAAATGCACACCGGCCAAGTCGTCAAATCTGTCCTCATCCCCGCCTGATTTCTCATGAAACTCCGCGACAAAGCCCTCATCGTCACCGGCAGCACCCTCGGCATCGGCAAGGCCACCGCCCGGCGCGTCGTCGCCGAAGGCGGGCGCGTCCTCGTCCACGGCCTCGAGCGCGAGGAAGGCGAGGCCCTCGTCGCCGAACTCGGGGACGCCGCCGCCCTCTGCCTCGGCGACCTCGCCGACCTCGACGTCGCCGCCGAGATCGTCGCCGCCGCCCTCGCCGCCTTCGGCCGCCTCGACGGCCTCGT
>JAHEDC010000217.1 GCA_024641425.1 Verrucomicrobiales bacterium
GGCGGCGATGCTCGCAATCCGGCGAAGTGACGGCTATACTGGTTTTTTCCCGAAGAAATCCCGCATGTTCGAAGTCCGCGAGAAACCCAACATGGTGCAACGAGCCCTGCTCGTTGGCGTCTATTTCGACAAGGCCGAGGAGGCCGAATCCCAGAGCCTCCTCGAGGAGCTTCACGAGCTGGTCTCGACACTGAACATCGGAGTCGTCGAGACCCTGCTCATCCGCGTGCGCGAAGGCAACAAGCCGGGCTTCCTCACCGGAAAGGGCAAGATGGCGGAAGTCATCGCCCATGCGAAGGAGATGGAATGCGACTGCATCGTCTTCGATAATGCCCTCACCCCCAGCCAGCAGCGGAACTGGGAAAAGGCGGGCAATATCGCCGTCATCGACCGACAGGAGGTCATCCTCGACATTTTCTCGATGCGCGCCCGCACGAAGGAGGCCCGCCTCCAGGTGCAGCTCGCACGGATGAAATACTCGCTCCCCCGGCTGGCCCGGATGTGGGGGCACCTCGACCGGCAGGGCGGTAGCGGTGGAGCCGCGCGGGGCGAGGGCGAGAAGCAGATCGAAGTCGACCGCCGGCTCGCCCGGCAACGCATCGACCGCGTGAAGGCGGAGCTGGCCGAGGTCGTCCGCCAGCGCGACACCCAGCGAAAGGAACGTGTCCGCCTCCCCGTTCCCCACGCCGCCATCGTCGGCTATACGAATGCCGGAAAGTCGTCGCTTCTCAACACGATCTGCGGCAGCGACGCCTACGTCGAGGACAAGGTCTTCGCCACCCTCGACACGACCACGCGCCGCGTCGATCTTCCAAACGGCCAGGAATTGCTCCTCACCGACACCGTCGGCTTCGTCCGGCGGCTCCCGCACGGGCTCGTCGAATCCTTCAAGGCGACGCTGGAGGAAGCGGTCATCGCCGATTTCCTCATCCACGTCATCGATGGCAGCGCGCCCGATGTCTACGAGCATTACCAGACGACGATGGACGTGCTCAAGGAACTCGGCGCCGACGAGAAGCGCGTCATCGTCGCCGTCAACAAGACCGATCTCATCGAGAACGACCCCACACGGATGCACGAGCTGGAAATCCACCTCCCCGGAGCGGTCTTCATTTCGGTGAAAACCGGCCAGGGCATCGAGAAGCTCCTCCACCGCATGACCGAGATGCTTTTCGACCGCATCCGCCGCCTCGACCTCCGGGTGCCGCAGGCCCGCATGGATCTCGTCACCCTGATCCACCGCGAGGGCAAGATCCTCAGCCAGGAATACGACGGCAACGACATCCTCGTCCGCGCCACTGTTCCCGCCCCCCTCGCGGCGAGGTTCGAGGATTTCATCATGCCTGCGGGATCCCCGAAGCCGGTCGCGAAGTAGAAAAGGGATTCTTGGGATTGAAATCGACGAGTAACTCATCAACGCAATCGTCTGCGCGGATATTTGGAGCCTGAAGACCAGAGAGAATTTCACGACGGAATTGGCACTCGCAATCATCGGTTCTGGAGATGGCTCCGCGACTGAGGAAGTCGCGAAGCCCTGAGGCGATTCAAGGCCTGGACTTTGTTAGAGAAGGACGCGGTGGCACCGGAATGGCACGGATTTGGGGTTGGATGGGGTCAAACTCCCTCGAAACCGAAGCGCCTTTCGCCGCTCAAGTCCCTTCCATTCCGGTGGCCTCCGTCCCGAAAGCGCCAGAGGACAGGCGCGCTCGCATAGCTTCCGCCTGGACTCAAGTGGAAGGAACCTTTGAGCGCGGAGCGGATCCTCGCCGATAACGTCCGCACCTGCATCAGCGTTCTCCTCGCAGTCGATCCCGGCGGTGAAATCGACGTCTGTTGCGATATGTTCGATCCGAACCGCAACGCCCACGCCGTCTACGATCCCGTGTGCGGCAATCTGGCGGAGTCCTGGCGCAATGATTACGCGAACATCGAGCGATTCGCCCGGGTGGCGGGTGCCGGCAAGTAACTTTGGAGGGGCGACCATGAAACGGGCGCGGTTCTGAAAGATACCAAAGCGATGGCAAAACTGTGATGAATTCGACTCAGTTACAAGAAACATCGCACCGAATCAAGAACATGAACGCCATCAAGAACCTCTCCGACAATACCAGCAAGCTCGACACATTGCTCTCGCTCGCCACTGCCTCGACCGTCCTTGCCGTGGTGTTCTTCGCGGTAACGAATTTCCTTTCCTTCTGATTCCCCAACTTTTCCCGCACCGGAACCCAAATTCCTCATCTGCTCACGACCATGACCGCATCCAAAAACCACTCCTTCCCCAACGGCACGATCGAAGATTTCCTCGGCCTCGGCTCCGCCGCCAACCGCCTCCTGGCCACGGCGGCGAAGGGCGGAGTTCTGCGTCTTGTCAACGTGGACGGAATGCTCAAACTCGCGTCCGTGTCCTCGGTGGTGGCAATGGTCTTCTACGCGGCTTCCACGTTCTTCGGTGCCTAGGCAACCGTTCGCGTTTTCCTCTTCGATGGGTTCCGCCCGGGGTTGGCTTCGGCCAACTTCGGGCGTTTTTGTTGCATGGGCAAGACGCAGGGCGGCGATTCGATCCGGGATAATTTCAAATTTCCCGAAAAGAATTTGAATATTCCAGCCAAATCACCGTCATATTGAATCCTTCCCATCTATCAATCATCAATATATATGAAACAAAAAATGTTATTCCTCATATTCGGTGCGGTTGTGGCCGTCACTGGAGTCGCCTGCGGACCGAACGCCCAGACGGGTGCCGTCCTCGGCGGGCTCGGCGGTGCGGCTGTCGGCGGTATCATCGGAAACCAGAGCGGACGCGGCCTTGAGGGCGCGGCCATCGGTGCCGGTGCCGGTGCCTTGGGTGGAGCGCTTATCGGCGATGCCCAGGACCAGCGCAATGCGCAAGCCCGCGAAGATTATTACTACCAGCAGCAGCAGTATCGCCGCGATCCCGGGCCGCCGCAGTACCGCTACTAGATCGGCGCGAAAGGGCGTCGCCGGCAGCGAAGCACTTTTGGTTTGCCACACACCCGTTTCGCAGGCGACGGTGGGCGCATGACTCGCACCCACCGTCGCCTTTTTCCGTACTCACTGCTTCCCCTCGTCCTGGTTTCACTGCTCACGGGCGCACCCGTCGGGAAGGTCCGGGCCCATGAGGTCGTGTCCTCGATGGCGGCGGCGGCGGACGCCTGGCTGGATTCGCTTGACGACGGGCAGAAAGCCAAGGCTGTCTTCACTTTCGACAACGACGAGCGCAAGGACTGGCATTTCATTCCAAAGGAACGGAACGGCCTGTCGATCAAGGAAATGCGCCCGGATCAACGCGCGTTGGCGCAGGCCCTTCTCAATTCCGGCCTCAGCCACAAGGGCTATGCGAAAGCCGTCACGATCATGAGTCTCGAACGTATTCTCTGGGAGTTGGAGAACCATGCGGAAAAGCGCGACCCCGAAAAGTATCACGTCTCGATATTCGGCGATCCGACGAAGGACAAGACGTGGGGATGGCGCGTGGAAGGCCATCACCTTTCGGCTAATTTCACGATCATCGACGGACGGCTCGTCGCCGCGACGCCTTCCTTTATGGGGGCGAATCCCGGCAAGGTGATGGAAGGTCCGCGCAAGGATCTGCGGGTGCTCGGAGAGGAAGAGGATCTCGGTCGCGCCCTCATGACCGCGTTGAACGAGACGCAACGGAAGAAGGCGCTCATCGCGACCGAAGCTCCGGCGGATGTCATTACCGCCGCCGAGCGGAAGGTTTCACCGCTTGAGGCTGTGGGCATTCCTTTCGAGGAATTGGCCGCAGCCCAGAAGGAGCAACTCTGGGGCATTATCGAGCTCTACGTGGGGCGGATCCGCGAGGAGCTGGCTGCGGAGGATCTGAACACGATCAGGGACGGGGGCTTCGAGGGCATCCTGTTCGCCTGGGCTGGCTCCCTTGAAGTAGGGCAACCACACTACTACCGCGTCCAGGGACCCAGCTTCCTAATCGAATTCGACAATACCCAGAACGGTGCCAACCATCCGCACGCGGTTTGGCGCGACTTCGGCAACGACTTCGGAGAGGATCTTCTGCGCAAGCACTACGACGCGTCCCACTAAGGGCGACGGCTTTTCGTCCAAACCGGAACGTGGCTCGGAGGTTTCTTTCGATCCTGTGAGAAGGGGCGACGAAGCCCCGAATTTTTCCAAGGCGGGAAGGTTACTAAAAGTCGTCCCCTGCAGGAGGAAATCCTGCTTCCTCTCCCCGCTTACAACTTCGCGGGTTCGATGCTCTTGTATTTGCCCCTGAACTTGTTCGCGACGTCCTTGAGGATGCTCTCCCCGATGCCATTGATGGAAATGCAATGCACTACAGGACGGTTGTTTCTCCCGTAGATGCGATCGGCTTCATCGGCGACGAGGGTGACGATCTCCTTCTCGGACAGGCGCTTGCCGCCCTTGGAAGTACTGGGCGCCCCATCGGTCATGAGGAAAATGGTGGTCGCTTTCTGATCGAAGGCGGCGACGAGGGCGAGGTCGAGGCGGGAACCGCCGCTCGTTCCCTCAAGGCCGCTCACCTTGTCAGGGGGAATCGGGATATAGGCGATCCCGTCGGAGTCCTTGCCCTTGTCACCGAAGGTTTCGGTGCGGGTGCGGGGGAAGGGTCCGACACCGAAGTAGCCCTTCATGAACTCATCGACCCGGTGCTTCCGGTCGGAGGTCGCTGCGATCGGCTTCGGGAAGAGCCCGTCGGCACTGTTCCCGTAACAGATGATATTGAATTCCGTGCCGCCGGGGAGCGCGGACACCGTGCGTGTGATTTCGGCCCGAATGGCCGCGATCCCGCTCGGACTGCACTCGCGGGGCATACTCGTCGAGGTGTCGATAACAAGAATCATGCGCTTCCCTCCGCCCGCGATCCCCATGAAGGAACCGGAACCGAGTCCATCACCCGCGCCGCCTCCCCCGAAGCCGTCGCCAAAGCCGGAGGAGCCGAGGGTGATCGGGGTATCGACGATCTTGTCAGTGATGGGGATGGCCACGTTCGAAGGCTGGATCGAAGCCATCAACTGCGTCGAGGAAGCGGCCGGCGGCGACGGCTTGTCACGCTTGATGCTCTGCGTGTAATCCTTTTTCGAATCCTGCACCGTCGAGTCCGTTCCGTTGGTGGCGACGACAAATTCCGGCGGAGGCTCGGAGATCACCGAAACGACAATCCAGGCGAGGAGCGCCGCGAGGGCGAAGTGGACAAGGAACGCGATGCCAAGCGCGGCGAACTTCTCGCGGCGCTCGATGGTCGCGACCCGGCTTTCATTCATCGCGAGCAACGGGTTATGGTCCGGCAAAAGCGAGAGATCCTCGGCAGTGGGACCGGCCATTTGGGAAGATGCGGCCGCGCTCGGGACCGGAAGGCTTCCGGGGGCAGGCGGAGGATTCAAGTCAGGGAGTTGTCCGGCGTCCATGGCAATTGGGATCTGGGGATTTTCCGTGTCGCGAGACGACCACCGTCTTCACAACACAATGATTGCCTTGAAAGTAGGCCATTCCTCAAGGCGAGGCAAGCCTTTTGGACGGCTCCTCAGGACGAAGGTGGCGGAAGCGCCTTGCCCACGCGCCCTAGGATTGGGTAATCGTCGGAACCGGTTCCAGTTGGGGAGCCGTGTCCTTATGGACACGATGGTCGCGGGGCGTGTCGAGCTGCAAGGGGCCCTCCAGGCCGTGGGAGCGGGAGAGCGGACGACGGGAGTGCAAGGCGCAGCCCGTGATTCCACAGGGAACCATAGCCATGAGCACGCAGGCGACAGCAACAACTCGGGTCTTCATTGAGCGCAAAGCATAGGCGAGAGGATTGGCGACGCAAAGAAACTTTTCGCGATCGTTATCCCGGCCTCGAAGCCTTGGAGTCAGGGAAGCATTTTCGGAAAAAAATGGGCACGCAGCACGCCGCAACCCTCGTGGATTTCCCCCCAATGCTCGATTCCGAGTTCAAGATGCGCGACCGCACAGGTCGGAAACTGGGCAATGCGATGGCCCGGAACGAGGAAGTTTGCCAGGTCGCCCATCCCGGGATTGTGCCCGAAAAGGACCGCGCTCTCTTTTTCCTCATCAATCCGGGCGATGATCCTGACGAGCATGGCGACGGAGGCATGGTAGATATCCGGTTCCTTCACGATGGATTCCGGAGGAACGCCGACCGCCTCGGCAATGATCCTCGCGGTGGCGAGCGCGCGCACCGCCGTGCTGGAAAGAAAAAGCTGCGGCGCGAAGCCAACCCCGGCGAGGAATTCCCCCATCTTCGGGGCATCCCCGGCCCCACGCTCGTTCAGCGGGCGATCATGGTCCTTCAATTCAGTGCTCGACCAGCTGGATTTGGCATGGCGGATGAGGGTGAGGGATTTCATGGCTTCAGCTCGCGAGGGCTTCCGGAAGGAGAACGGGCACATCTACGGGTACATGATGGCCTCTTTTGCCACCACTGTAAAGGCAACGGCAACCGCGTGAAACGCGACCGCGTCGCCAAAGGCTCTCCCGAGATTCCTGAGGACGAGACCGGGAATCCGTTTCATCCCGATCCGATTGGGAAATCCGCCCAAGGGCTTCAACGCCTGCGACCTCCTCCGATGTGCGGCGGGATCCCGGGAACCGGACTTTTCGCTTTTTTCGGTTTCACTTTTATAAAATCCTTGTAAATATAATTATTGAAATTATGATATTTATCAACCTGTTCCCATTTTGTTCATTTAATTAACCTTCCGCGACACATGAATCTCCGCATTCTCCTACTGGCAGGCCTTTCTGTATGGCTTCCGGCCTCAAGGCTCCCTGTCCGCGCCGAGATTCCTGCGAGAATTCCCGATGACGGAGGGGAAGATACCTTCCTCGGCATGGACGCCATTATCCGCGAAGAAGTCGCCGAGATGCCGCTCGACGAGGCGGATTTCTACCATCGCCCGAATTCGGAAGCACTTCCCTTTAGCCCGGACGCCATCTCCCTCAGTGACGCCCAAGCCGCTCTTCTTATCCGAGCGCTCAATGCCGTGGCCTGCAATTACCCTTCCGGCCGTGGGGTGGGCAAGGTCTCCATGGCCGTGAAGCAGATGGCCCTTGCCCTTGCCCTTCGGCTCGACGCTCACGACGAGGACGCCCGGCTCGCGGAGTACCAGCTCCGCCGGAACCGTGCGCCCCGGCCCCTCGCGGAGAGTGAGACCCGCGAAACGCTCGCCGCCAAACTGTGGAACGCCGGTTTCGGGCTCCACCGCTACGCGAAATCGGAGGACGACACCACGCTCGCCGCCTGTCTTCTTGATCTCGCCGCCCGTTTTCGCCCCGAGGACTCCGTGAAACTGGGCGCCCTGATCGCCCTTGCCCTGCCGGATCCTGACACCCGCTGGGAAAACGTCACGGAGATCCCGGAACTTGACTCCCCGGTCGCGCGCCACGCCCCCACCGCGGCGGCGCTCCCCTCCCCGGTCGTGCCGGAGATTCCGGTTCCGGAAGCATTCGCCTTCAAGGCCGATAATGCGTCGCTCGCCCTCTTCACGTTCGCGGAAGGAGACCGCTTTCCCCGACTCGGCGTCCAGCGTGTCACCGACCGCACGCAACTCCCTGCTCCGGTCAAGCGTTCCTCGCAGCCCCTGGGACTCGACGCCGATCTTCAGGACTACGAGTATTCCGCAGACGCCGCGAACGGGATGGAACGGGCGCTCGCCCTCATCGACGAACGGCTTCCCGAATGGCGTAAAACCAAGAGCTTCCTCCACTATACCCTCACCGCCCCGATCTCCCCTGATGCCGAGCGTTGCCTTGGACCAGCGGCCGCGATCCTCGCCGAACTCCTCGCCGTCGGGAAAGAGCCTGATCCCTCCCTCGCCATCGGAGGCAGCCTTGGTGCGGACGGCGCGTTCGTCGCCGTCACAGGTCTGGCGGAGGCCATCGCCTCGACCACGGAGACCGGCATTCGTGTCGTCGCCCTTCCCGCTGATGCGGAGACTCTCCTCGGCGATTTTGCCCTTCTTGGAATCCTTGAACCTCTCCTCGCCCGGCAGTACATTTCCTGCGGCACCCTCGACGACCTTGTTGCCATCGCTCCCCGCGCTCGCCCCCTCGCGCTCGCCGCCGCGCTCGAAACCTTCGGGGAGATCCAGTGCCTTGCCTCCCGCATGTCAGCGGCCGAAATCATCGCCAACCGCCATGTCCAGGACCGTCTCCGCGACATCGTGGCGGCCGCGCCGAATCACCTTTCCGCGCGCTACCTCCTCGCCGCCGCGCTTGATCGCACGCCCTCCACTCTCTCGTTCTCAGGCTCCGTCTCCCAGCTCCGCGCGGTCGAGCAACCCCTCCGCGCCCTTATCAGCCAACGACTCAATCCGACACCCGAAGCACCGGCTCCCGACTTCGCCGAGGCCAGCGCCCTCTTCTCCGATTCGGAATTCAATCTCCGCAAGCTCCGGCCCGTCCTCCACACGGAGGCCCGCCCGTTCGCGGATAGCCTCGCCCGTCTCATCGACGACCTGCGGGTGCAGATCCGGGCCGACGCCGCCCGCTCCGCCGTCTTCCTCCGGCAGGCTCTCGATGATCTCGAATTCCAGGTAGCCCGTTTCGCCGTCGACGAATAGGCGTCCGGCGGCGGCAACCTGCCGGAGCCCCCTACTCGGACATCGCCGCCCGGACCCAGCCCGGATCGTCCGCGAAACATCCGTCGGCCCCGCACGCGCGGACCTTGCCCAGGTCCTCCGAATTGCGCACGGTGAAGGGATAAACGGGCAGTCGCCGCGCCCGCGCCAGGGCGACGTACTCTGGCGTAAGACAGGTCAGGGCCGGATGGAGGCTTGCGGCTCGGAGCGAAGCCGCTTCCATGAGCGCGGCTTCACCGGCTCCTTCGGTGAGGATTCCGATCGGAACCGTCGGCGAGAGATGGCGTGCCTCCCGCAGGCTTTCCCAATCGAAGCTCGAAAGCAGAACGTCCTCGCGGGGCATCGAATCGACCAGGGAGCAGACCGGAGCCACGACCAGCCTGTCCTTGAGCTCGATATTCAACGGCACCTGCCCGCCGGTCAGCGCGAGCACCTCGGCCAGCGTTGGAATCCGCTCCCTCTTCCCCGCACTCAGCGCCCGCAGCTCCGGAAAGGGCGACGCGTAGACCGACCCGTTCCCGTCCGTCGTCCGATCCAGCGTGTCGTCGTGGAAGACGACGATTTCACCATCGACGAGCCGCACATCGATCTCGATCATGTCCGCCCCGTCGTGGATCCCGCGCCGGATCGAGCGGAGGGTGTTCTCAGGCTCATGCGCGCAGGCGCCCCGATGGCCGATGACGATGAATGGTTTCATGCTATGGTGTCTTGGATACTATCGTCTCGGGAACCTTAACCGGAACACGAAAAACTGAAAACCGAACACTGAAACCCAATGGCCCGCATCCTCGCCATCGACCAAGGTACGACGAGTTCTCGCGCCCTCGTCTTCGATGAAAACGCGAACGTTCTCGGCGTCGGCCAGCATGAGTTCACCCAGCATTTTCCCGAACCCGGCTGGGTCGAGCACGACGCGGAGGAAATCTGGCGCACCCAGCAGCGTTCGATCGAGGATGCCCTGCGCGCCGCTGAGTGCCGGACGGACGACATCCACGCCATCGGGATCACGAACCAACGCGAGACCGTGGTCGTTTGGGATCGGAAAACCGGCACCCCCATCGCGCCGGCCATTGTCTGGCAGGACCGACGCACTTCTGATTTCTGCGCCGCGCACCGCGAGGGGAAGGAGGCAATGATCCGCGAGCGGACCGGCCTCCTCCTCGATCCTTATTTCTCCGGCACAAAACTCCAGTGGCTTCTCGACCATGTCCCGGACGCGCGAGTACGGGCGGACAAGGGCGAACTCGCCTTCGGCACGATCGAGAGCTGGCTCGTCTGGAAGTTGACCAACGGGGCGGCCCACCTCACCGATGCCAGCAATGCCAGCCGCACCCTGCTTATGAATCTGGAGTCGCTGGCCTGGGATGAGGCGATGCTCGACTGGCTGGAAATCCCCCGCGGGCTCCTTCCC
>JAHEDC010000218.1 GCA_024641425.1 Verrucomicrobiales bacterium
GGAAGGAAGTGCAACGCCTGATCCGCGACGGCGCCGTCACCGGCGGGAGCGGTCGCATCCTAATGGACGGCGAAGCTCCGGCGCATGGCAGTATCCGTCTCGACGGCCAGCCGCTCGATCCTCCCGCGCCCCTGACGATCATGCTCAACAAGCCCGACGGCTACACCTGTAGCCTCAACGATCCGGGCGACATCGTCTACGACCTGCTGCCCCCGCGCTTCGCACGGCGGAATCCGGTGTTGAGCCCGGTCGGGCGGCTCGACAAGGATACGACCGGTCTTCTCCTGATGACCGACGACGGACAGCTCCTCCATCGCATTATTCATCCGAAATCCGGTTGCGCGAAAACCTACCACGCCACTCTCGACCGTCCCCTTGAAGGCCACGAGGCCGCCCTCTTCGCCTCGGGCGAAATGCTGCTCCACGGCGAGACCAGACCGCTTCTGCCCGCCACGCTGGAGATCCTCGGCCCGCGTGAGGCCCGCGTCAGGCTGCACGAAGGCCGCTACCACCAGGTGCGCCGGATGTTCGCCGCCGCCGGCAACCACGTCGTTTCCCTCAGGCGGCTTTCCATAGGCGATCTCCACCTGCCCGACGATCTGCCCGAAGGCGCGTGGCGTCCCCTTGGTGCGGAAGCCGTCGGCCGCCTCGTGTGCTGACGATCCGAAACGAGGGATTCCGGTCGTCGCTTCGCCTCCCTCTTCCGTCATCCGCTTACGGCTCCCCCCGGAAAAGACTCGCCAACGACCGCGTTTTCCCGTTGAATCGCGGAATGAAGGCACGAACGGACGTCCCACGTTTTCTTGATCGGATGATGGTGGTTCACGGCCAGGGCGATACAGCATACGGCCTGATTTCCTTTGCCCGCGCGGAACTTCGACGGGCAGCGGCCGACAGGTTGGAGGTGGAGCGCGCGGTGAAGCCGCTCCGGGGATGCGCTCGCGCCCCGCGATACCGGGCGAATTTTTTCCCTGCCGAGATGGCGTGAATTCCGATCGGTTCGCGCACGTTCCGGGGACAGCTCAACGTATGAACGACAGGGACATCTTCATGAACGCTCCGGAGGATCCTTCCCCCGAGGAGCTGGCCCGGTACATCCGGGACGCCTGCGGCGACGACGTGCCGCTGAGACAGCGGGTCGAGGCCATGTTCGCGGCCGCACGCAAGGCGGAGAATTTCATGGTGAATCCGACCGTTCCCATGGTCGAAAATACCAACACGAATGAAGGGGAGGACTCGGTGATCGGGCCCTATGTGCTGCGGGAAAAGATCGGCGAGGGCAGCTTCGGGGTCGTTTTCCGAGCCGATCAGACGGCACCGGTGAAACGGCAGGTGGCGCTCAAGATCATCAAGCAGTGGACGGACGCCCAGGCCGTGGCCCGCTTCGAGGTGGAACGCCAGGCCCTTGCCATCATGGACCACCCCAACATCGCGAAGGTCCACGACGCGGGAACGACGGACTCGGGGCGGCTCTACTTCGTGATGGAACTGGTGGACGGCGAAAGGATCACCCACTTCTGCCACGATGGGAAACTGGGGGTCGAGGCGAGGCTCAGGCTCTTCATCGATGTCTGTCATGGCGTGCAGCACGCGCATCAGAAGGGCATCATTCACCGCGACCTGAAACCCTCGAACATTCTGGTTACGGTGCACGATGGAGCGCCGGTGCCGAAGGTCATCGACTTCGGGGTGGCCAAGGCCACCGACAACGACCTTTCCGACCTCGAACTGACGCGCAGTGGCGAGCTTGTCGGAACGCCGGCCTACATGAGCCCCGAACAGGCGGCGCTGGGATCAGTGGACATCGATACGCGCAGTGACGTCTATTCGCTGGGCGTGCTTTTATACGAATTGCTCACGGGAAAGCTTCCCTTCGACACCGCGGCAGGGCTCGATGAAATAAGACGGAAGATCCGCGACGATGAACCGCCCAAACCATCGACTCGCGTGAACACCGCCATCCAGTCGGAGCGCACCGAAATCGCGGAGGAACGCCGGACGGATTCGAAGAAGCTGCAGCGACTCCTCCGCGGGGATCTGGACTGGATCGTCATGAAGGCGCTGGAGAAGGAACGCTCGCGCCGTTATGATTCGGCGAACGCGCTGCTGGCCGACATCGAGCGCTATCTGAAGGACGAGCCCGTCACGGCCACCCCTCCGCGAGCACTCTACATCGCCTCGAAATTCGCCCGCCGCCATCGACTCGGGTTGGCGATGGGCAGTGTGATCCTCGCCCTCGTGGTGGTCGGATCGCTGATCTTCTTCCTCCAATGGCGAAACAAGGCGAAGATGGAAATCGAGGTCGTCCTGAGATCGCAGCGGGAAGCGCTGCTTGCCCAGGTCTCCAATGTCGCGGGACGACGGGGAATGGGACTCGATGCCATCCGGAGGGCGATGAAGGCCCGACCCTCGAACGACTTCAGGACTCCGGCCATCGGTTGCCTGGCATTGCTCGACATCCCGGCAGGAAGCGGAAGCGGGTGGGCCGGATATCCCGACGGCACGCAGGCGATCGCCTTTGATCCTGAGCTAAGGCACTATGCCCTTTGCGGGGAGAACGGGGAGGTCTCCCTCTTTGAGTGTGGAACGGGCAGAAGGATCCGCACGCTGGAGGCATACGCGGAGGACGCGGTGCGGTTGCTCTTCAGCCCCGACGGAAAGCATCTGGCCCTCCGCACCGCGAGCGGTCTCCGTCTCTGGAATTTGGAGACGGACGCCCTCGGTCCGACGCTTGAGACCGGCGGGAAGCCTCTCGCGATGGATTTCAGTTCCGACAGCCGGTGGCTCGCGTACGATTCGGCCTCGGGCGGCGTCACCGTTCGTAGCCTCTACGACTCCGATCTTACCCTTTCCGTGCCTTTCCGGCAGGCGTTGCAGGACAAGGCTCCCGTCCGGATCCACTTCCAGCCGGACGGACGCCTCTTGGCCATCGCCATCGAGAACAGTCTGGACCTCGTTCTCCTCGATTGGCGAGCCCGCGAAGTCCCAACCCCGGACACCGTCCATTTTCCCTCCGATATCGCGGAGATCGCGTGGCACCCTTCAGGTCATTTGCTTGCCGTGGCCTGCAGGAATGCCCCGGTCCTTCTCTGCGAGGAAACCGTCGGCGGCCACTTCGACCAGACGCACCGGCTTCGAGGGGATACTTCGGAAGTTCGAAAGCTGGCCTTCGGAGCGGATGGAAGTTTTCTCGCGACCTTGGATTCCTCCGGTCTCCTCCAACTCTGGGACCCCTTCGCGGGGGTCACTCTCGTCCAAACGCGCATTCCTGAAACACTGGAGGCAATGCAATTCAGCAAGGACAACCACCGTCTCGCCTACGCTGGTTCGGAAAAATCCCTGGGCACCATCCGGGTGAGTTCCCCGAACGTTGTCCATTCCCTGAAACACCGATTGGCATCCCCGAATCGACCGACCGAGACGGTCTTCGACGGATCGGGACGATTGTTGTTTCTCAGCGGGAGCGAGGGCGTCCGGGTCTGGGACTGGAAAAATCGCCTCTTTCTCGGGGACTTGAAACTTGGTGGTGCGTCGTTGCTCGCGTGGAATGGTTCGCGCCGGGAACTCATCATCGGCGGTGCGTTGTGTGTCTTCCGGATCCCCGTTTCCCTGCAACCGGAGGGAGGCCACGACCGCGTCGTTACGGGAGCCTTGCGCCTCTTCGACAACGAGGGACCCGGCGATGCCCTCGCCCTGTCGGACGACGGGAATATCCTGGCCATCCGGAAAGACGGGAGAGTGACGACCTACTCTCCGGGAACCTACACGCGCACCGGGGAATGGACGGGGGGAGGAACGACAAGCCTTGCCCTCGATCCCACGGGCAACCTCGTCGCCTGTGGTGAGGGGGCGGGCAAGGGAATCCGCATTCTGCGCGCCGCCGACGGCGCCACGGTAACGGAGCTGCCCGATGCCGGAGGAGAATGCGTGCGCTTCAGTCCGAAGGGAACGTATCTCGTGGACGGAACCGCTTCCCGCTATGAATTGCTGGAGACCAGGACCTGGAAGTCACGCTTCCGGATCCCCCGTTCGAATGCGGGCGGCTATTCGCCCGCCGCCTTCGACAAAGAAGAGACGTTTCTCGCCTATTGCGATGGCCCGTCCGAGGTCGCGGTGCTGCGACTGCGGGACAGGGAAGTGGTGGTCCAACTTCCCTCAACAGCGACCAGTCCGGTGACAGGCCTGGCTTTTTCCGACCATGGTGACCTCGCCATCGCCTATCTCGACCAAACGGCCGAAGTCTGGGATCTCCCGGCCTTGCATGAGGAACTCCGAGGCATCGCCCCGGAACTGGATTGGGAACCCTCCGCGAAAAAAAGGAGCGGCGATTCTCCGATCCGTTGGCAGGGACGCGAGAATGTCTTCGACCTGAAGGCGGTAGGGGAATTCACGCAACGGGAACAGCGCATCGCCTCCGCCGACACCCCCGCGATGGAAAGGGCGAACGCCCTCCGGGATGCGGGCGCCTTCGCCGAGGCCCTCTCCTCCTACGACGCCTTCGTCAAGGCCAGCCCGGATCTACTCGACGCGCGCAACTCCCGGGCCAACTGCCTTCTCCAACTGAATCGTGCCGGGGAAGCGGTCGAAGAATGGAGGGTTTGCCGGGGCCTAGATGGCGCGTACCGACCCGCGATCTGGTGGTTGTCGCTCATCCATCTCCTCGGCCCGGAGGAATACCGGGACATCCCGCAGGGCACGCTCCTGGCCGAAAAGTTAGTCGATGCCACGGACGCCCATCCCGTCGACAGGTATTACGCCCGCTTCGCGATGGCGGCGGCGGCTTTCCGGGGAGGCGACACGCTCGAGGCTCGAGCGCATCTCAGGAAGGCGGGCGTTCTGGGGGAAAAAAATCATTGGGTCATGCACACCCGCTTTTATCTGGAGGCCCTGATCGCCCGGGCCGACGGACGGCTGAAGGATGGCTTCGCCGCCTTGGACGAGGGAACCCACCGCTGGCGCTCGAATCCCTTTCCTCCGGAGGACAACCCCCTTCTGCGATCCCTGCGGGCCGAGGCCCTTGCCGCCTTCGGCGAGCCCGACAACTAGATGAACCCGACCATGACCCGGACCAGCAGCGATCCACGAAACGCCCTGGACTTCGAAGCGGAGCTCTTTCCCCTTTGCGACGGCGAGCCTTTCGGCCTGGAAAGCGCGGGGGAGAAAGGGAAAGAGAAACTCGGCTGCCTCGTCGCTTTCTATTTCCTGAATCAGGCAAGCCGAAACCTGAAACGCCATCGCGCGAACAACGGCGATCCGGTTGGGGAACGGGAACTTCTCCGCGCGGTGGAGACCGCGCTCCTGGCCAAAGAGGACTGGGACGACCGTCTGACCTCCCTGGGAATGTGCGCGACGCCGAAGCTCCACCATGGACTCGTCACCGAGGTCGAGTTCTGCGAGCCAGGGGGTCGGCCCGGTTTGCCCCGCGTGTTCACGCAGAGTTCGTCGGCGTGCCTGGATCTGTTCTGAGACGTGCCCCGGATATGAAACGCCTGATTCTCAAAAACGGTCAATCCCCCGGGGACATCCTCATGTTGACGGCTGCGCTGCGCGACCTGCACCGCTGCCATCCGGGGGAATTCGAAACCGACGTCCGCACGCCCTGTCCCGACCTCTGGGCGCACAATCCCCACCTTACCCCGCTCCGTGACGACGACGAGACGGTCGAGCATTTCGATTGCCACTATCCGCTCATCCATCGCTCCGCCCGGAGCCCCGGACATTTCCTCAACGGCTTTCCCGATTACCTGAACGAGAAGCTGGGACTTAAGATCCGGATCTCGGAGTTCCGCGGGGACATTCACCTCTCCGAAGAGGAAAAGTCCGCGCCTTCGCCCGTCGCGAAGCTCTCCGGGAACGAGCATCCCTATTGGATCATCGTGGCGGGAGGAAAGTACGACTACACGATCAAATGGTGGCATTACAAACGCTACCAGCAGGTCGTGGACGCCCTGCGGGACGAGGTGGTCTTCGTGCAGGTCGGCGAGCGCGGACACTATCACCCGCAGTTGCACGGCGTGGTGGACCAGCGGGGAAAGACCCCCCTGCGCGATCTGATTCGACTGGTCCATGGCGCACAGGGCGTTCTTTGTCCCGTCACCTTCCTGATGCACCTGGCCGCCGCCGTTCCGATGCCCGAGGGTTGCGGCGCGCAGAGGGCCTGCGTGGTCGTCGCCGGGGGCCGGGAGTCGCCGCACTGGGAAGCCTACCCGTGGCATCAGTTCATCCACAACGTCGGATCCCTCCCCTGCTGCGCGGTCGGCGGCTGCTGGCGCTCCCGGACAGTGCCCCTCGGAGACGGCGACGGTAAGGACAAGGCCCCGCACCTTTGCACGGACGTGATCGGGGGTTTGCCTCGCTGCATGGATATGATCACTCCGGAGGACGTGGTCCAGCGCATTCGCGGCTATTTCAAGGGAGGAGCCTGGCCTGTGCCCGGGCTTGCGCAACGCGCGATGGCGCGCCTGCATCTGGTTCCCTCGCTTCGCGACGTCGTGGCATGAACATCCCGCCCGTCACGATCTGCGTTCTCACTTACGGGGATCACCCCGGTCTCGCCCGGCGCGTGATCGGTTCCATCCGCCGGTTTTGCCCGCGCCCGCGCTACCGTCTCGTCGTGGGGGCGAACGCCGTCGGCGGGGAAACGCTGGAATTCCTCGCGCGATCGCAGGGCGAAGGCGCGATCGATCGACTGGAGGTCAGCGCGACGAACATCAACAAGTGCCCGATGATGCGGCGGATGTTCGACGGGGTGTCCACGGAATTCATCTGGTGGTTCGACGATGATTCCTACCTCACGGACGAATCGGCCCTGGAGAGGTATCTGCAGGCCGCGCGGAAAGCTCCCGACAAGGTAGTCCAATGGGGAGTGCCCATGGTTCTCGAGGGAATTCCTTGCGGGGAACTCGGATCCGACTTCGCGACGAAATTCGTCCGCTCCGCCCCCTGGTACCGGGGCCTCACGCCGCCGTCCTGGGATTTGGGAGGCAAAGGCGAGCTGAACTTCCAGGGGAAGGCCCAGGGCGACGGCCGCTGGATCTTCATCACCGGCGGGTGCTGGTGGATTCGCACCTCCTCGATCAAGCTTCTCGATTGGCCGGATCCGCGGCTGGTCAAGGAGGGCGATGATGTCTTTCTGGGAGAAGCGCTCCGCCAGCTTGGACTGGACTTCGAGGGAGTCGACGCCCCGGTGGCGATCAACAAAGCGGAACGGAGGGGAATGACGGGGTTCGCGAGGACGCTCCGACTCACGGCTCCGCCGTGATGCCGAGGAGGAACGGCATGGCAGAGCCAACGTTCGACTCGAAGAGGATCCCCTGGACTTCCGCGCCCTCGTGCGGATTCTGCCAGGTCGTCATGTAAAGGCGAAGCGGTTTCCCGTTTCTCGCCTCATTGGTCCCTTCCCAGGCCATGATCGCCTCGTTCCCCGCCAATTCCGCCCCCGGGTTATGCCACCAGTTCAGGACATGCTCGCCGTAGCGGATTTCCTGCTTTCCGGGCTCATGGCCCCTGATACGAATGGTGTACTTCCCGACCACTTCGCCTTGCTTGGCCTCGTAACCACATCCCTGGAGAAAGTGTAGTTTCGTGCAGGCGACACCCACGGGAATTTCGACCGATGTCGCGAACTTGAATTTCAGATCGGCATTGGCGAGTTGAACCACCCCCCGCAGATCGAAGTCGATGCCGGTTCTCCCCTTGACGTCGTCGCCCCGCAGCCGCTTCAGATCATTTCCATCGTCACCATCCCATTTCTCGCCAAGCGCCGCATTGAAGAAGGAAGAGAGATCGATCAACCGCGCATCGAGGCCTTCCGGACGCGGGGAGATTCGGATGACGCGGACGACCTGGGCTTCATGGGCAAACAGGTTGCCCGCGTAAAGGTCTTCAGCGCCCAGGAAATCCGCGATCCGCTCTTCCGCTTCCCAGAACAGCCCGCTCTCATAGACTTCTCCTCCGAAGGAAAGATTGAGCCACACGCCCTCGCCGTCACGCTCGCCGTGCTGGCACCGCACGACCGGCACGTCGGAACCCGCCTTGCCCATCTGCCGCTCCTTCCAGTCACGGACTGTCTTGCCGGGAAAATTGGGGTGGAGCAATCGCGTGCCGAACTCGTAGAAGTAGCTGGTGCGCGGATCGTTCTCCTGCCGCAGACCGCTTCGGCGAGCCAACGGACAAACCAGCTTGTCCGGATCGCCAAGGTATTTCCCAAGCAACGCGGAAAGCCTGTCGGGCAATTCCTTGTTCTCTTTCCGGTAGGCCTGGATGGCCTCGTGAATCTGCTTCAATTGAACCTCGCACCCGGCTCTATCCTCGTCCTGGGCGGCGAGACGGCCCGGCAGCAGTTGCATGACAACCGCTGCCGGGATGAGAATTCGAAAAGGATGCATGGCGTTTTCAGAGGCCTTCCTCGGGTATGGTGGAGCTACTGCTCGAGCTGCTGCTGGCGAAATAGGTGCTCGAACTGGACGAGAGATACGGTTCGCCAAGACCATCGTCAGCCCCGCTCGGATCGCTTTGGTTCGGAACACGAACGTCGACGACGAATTTCCGGGGCAAGTGGTATCCCTGGGTATCCATCAGGAGCTTGACGGTCATTTCAACCAACAGGGCCGTCGCGGGCCGTCGTTCCCCCGGCACCACGGCGTAGTACGCGGGATTCGCCTTCAGGACGGCGACATCCATGCCATCCTCGGCAATTTCGGAAAGAGGAGGAGGCCACGTTCCGGGGAATTGATCGAGGGGGTGGTCCCAGCCCGCCGCTGCGAGCGCGTGGAAAGTCTGCAGTTTGTCGAGGAACCTCCAGACATAGGCGCGTGCCGTCGGCTTGTTGATATCACCCGGCCAGTCCACTTCCTCCTTCCCGAAAAGCTCGTAAGTGTAATCGCGGGGAGGCATCCCCTTCTCGGCCCAATGTTTGTTACGCCGACAGACCGCACAAAACACCGACAGCAGGATGGTATAGTTCGAGACGATCGATTTGAGGCAGTAGCCGACCTTCTCCGTCATCTGCTTATAAAGAACCGGAAAATCCGTCGGTTGTAGGACCGCGCCCTTGTTTTGAGGGTCGGGAGCCGCAACGCCGCCCGGGGTTTCGGGTAATACCGGGTTGCCATCGCGACCACCGGGCGCGATCGGATTATCGGACGTCGTCCCGCAGAGGGTCAGGCTCTTCAGATTCGGAAGATCAAAGGGCAGTTTCATTTCCCAAATGACGTCGGGGTCGTCAGGGTGCTGTGTTGTGCGCGAGCGCGCCGTTCCAACAGGGTCGTTAGTCATAAATCCTCCTTTTTGGTTCGTTCGTGGTTTCGCAACCTCCCGAGGCTCGACCCGCTTCCCAGAGGGGTCGGGAACACCTTGGATGGTGACAGATTTGGATGAGGGAAAAAGCCTAAAATCCTCCCTTCCTCCGAACGTGCGCAGAATGGCCGCGAATCGCGCCAGATTTCGGTCGCTAAATTTTTCCCGATCGTGAAATCGGGGGGATGGAAGCTTCACCGCGCGCCTCGCGGGCATACCCCGGCCGCGAGGCCGCAAAGAAACCCGAGAAGGTGCGCGGAAGGAACGGGAAGAAACCCGCCCTTGCCGCTGGCGACGAAGACGGTGGCTCCGCATGTCACCTCGAAGAGCGTCTTTCCGAGAAAACCGGCCAACCCGACGATGGCGACGCCCCTCCCGGCACCGGGGCGCCGGCACAGCTCGACCATGGCGAGCCCGAAGAGGGCGGAATCGAGTCCGGAAAGCCCGCGGTAGGTTGCCAGTTCGGTTTCGAGAAGCAAAAACCCGAGCGCGATCGTCACGGCGGAAAGTCCGAGGCAGACCCGAAAACGATAGGAAGAGCGGGATTCGCAGAAGGTGGCGAGGATCGCGAACGCGCTCAGGTCCCAGGTCAGGTGGTCGGGGTTCCAATGGGTGAAATGGCCGGTGAGTAGAAGCCACCACTCCCCCGCCGCGACGCCCCCGCGATCCAGCTGCAGAGCCGCGTTCCAGCCGGGGATAAGAAACACG
>JAHEDC010000219.1 GCA_024641425.1 Verrucomicrobiales bacterium
TCAGGTCGCTGTCAACATTTGCCGTCTGCTCTCCGTATTCTCATCGGGAGTGGAGTTCTTTCCTCACTATCACCGCTTCCTCCGTCGGGAAAAGTACGCGAGCTGGGATTCGAACCCAGGACCAATTGGTTAAAAGCCAACTGCTCTACCGCTGAGCTACCCGCGCTTTTCCGGGCTTGCGGAGGGCCAACTTTCTAATGCAGGAATCTGAGGCGTGCAAGTATTAATTGGGTTCGAAATGCTCCGCCGAAATCAGGGGCCAGGCAGAGTCGAGCGTGAGCGACTTCCGGTCCAGTTCGAAAGCGGAAAGTCCCGCCTCGCGGGCGCCGTGCCAATCGGCCACGGGATCATCACCGATGTGAAGGGATTCCTCCGGGGTGCGACCGAGGGCATGGAGCGCGGCTTCGAAGATCCGGGCCGAGGGCTTCCTCGCTCCAATCTCGCTGGAGACGATTACGGCTTCGAAGCCGTCGCCCAAGCCCAGCTCATTAAGAATGAGGTGGAGACGCCGGTCGAAATTTGAGACGACCGCCAACTGAAATCCGGCCTTGCGGCAGCGATCCAGAAAGGCAGGGGCATCGGGGTAAACCTGCCATGTCCGCGCCTTCGCATAACTTCTATAAAGGGAGAGGAAGCAGCCTTCAATGTCGAACGAGGGCGAAGATGTGGGCTCGAAGTGATCGAGCACCCTTCCGACGAGTTCTCGCCACCAACCCTCCTCGTCGTCGGGCGAGGGTGAGTCCAAAGTGGAGGGGGAGGGCATCTCCCGGAAAACCTCCCGGAAAACCCGCTCCATGGCGACGGGATCGACGGAGGCCCCGAGCGCGGCGGCGGCACGGGCATAAACGGCACCGACGCTCTCGCGGGGGTGAATGATCGTGCCCACCGCATCCAACAGAATCGCACGCAACGAATTCCGCTTGCGCGGTTGAGCCAAACGATCTAGGATTCCAAGCTTTCTATTCACACTTGACGCTTAACAGGCAGAAAATAAATTCTCGGGCGATGAGTGGGGTTTTATTAATCCCGCTCATTTTCGTTTAGAGATAGGTAGCTTTTATGACAAGCGAACTTTTAGCAGTTTTCGAATATTTTGAAAAGGAGAAGGGCATCGACCGGGCAACCATGGTCGAGGCTCTCTCTGGCGCGTTGCTGTCCGCGTCCAAGAAGAGCGTCGGGCCTGCCCGCGAGCTCCGCATCGACATTGATCCCGAGAGGGGGTCCATCAAGGCAATCGCGAAACTGGTGGCGGTGGAGGAAGTGACCGAGCGTTGGGAGCAGATTGCCCTTCCGCTGGCCCGCCGCATCAAGCCGGACGCGCAGCTTGGTGACGAGATTGAAGTTGTGGTGACACCGAGGAACTTCGGGCGCATCGCCGCGCAGGCCGCGAAGCAACACATGATGCAGCACATTCGCCAGGCCGAGAAGGCGATGATTTACGAGGAGTACAAGGATCGCGCCGGGGACATCGTGAGTGGCACGGTCCGCCGCTTCGAGAAGTCCGACGTGATGATCGACCTCGGAAAGTTCGAGGGATTGATGCCGAACCGCGAGCGCGTTTCGACGGAGGAATACAATATCGGGGATCGCATTCGGGCCTACGTCGTCGCCGTCGAGAACGGGGCAAGAGGTCCGGAGATCATTCTGTCCCGCAGCCATCCGAATTTTGTACGCCGACTTTTTGAGTTCGAGGTGAGTGAAATCGCGGATCATACCGTCGAGATCCGAGGGATCGCGCGCGAACCGGGCTTCCGGACAAAAGTCGCTGTGTTTAGTGCGGACGAGAAGGTGGATCCGGTGGGCGCCTGTGTCGGTCTTCGCGGAGCCCGGGTGAAAAACATCGTTCGCGAGCTGAACAACGAGAAGGTGGATATCATCCGATGGAGCGAGAACATCGAGGAATTCGTCACGGACGCGCTTAAGCCTGCGATCATCCGGAGCATTCAGTTGTATCCCGATGAGAAAAAAGTGCGGGTGACCGTGGACGAGATGGAGCTCTCGAAGGCCATTGGGCGGAGGGGCCAGAATGCCCGCCTGACATCGCGGCTGATCGGCTGGGACGTGCAAGTTGAAAAAGACGCTTCCGCCCATGAGGCCTTTGAGCACCGGGTGACAGGGGCTGCCTCGGAACTGGTCCGCCAACTTGGGATCGATGAGGAACTTGCTCTTGGTCTGGTCCGCGGGGGTATCGTGAATCTGGAGACGTTCATGGACGTGGATGCCGACGATATCGCCGAGATCCTCGATGTTGATCTTTCCGTGGCCCAGACGGTTCAGGCCGCCGCGAAGCGGCGCCTTGTCGATCGGGGGATCATCACCGCCGAGGCCGCCGCTGCCTCGATGCCAGCGAATGAGCCGGCGCCAGCAGCCGCAGAACCGGAATCCGAACCCGCGCCTGAAGCCGAAACAGACCGTGGGGAAGTTACGGAAGAGGATACCGATGAGCCAGTCGCCGAAGCGGCTTCCGAAGAAAGCGCACCCGAAAGCGGGAAAGGGGAGACAGCGTCTCCCCAGGAGGCCGAAAACGGCTCCGAATCCGAAGAAAATGAAACCGGAGAAGAGAGCGCCGAAGAAAGCGCCTCCGCCGGGGACGAAGCCACACGAGCCGAATAGCGGTTTCGTCCGCCATCCTGCCTTCGCCCCATGAAAAATACCGCCAAAAAGCTAGATGCCATCCAAACAGAAGACTCCGAACAATTCAGACGAGGCCGCCCCGGAAAGCTCCGATGGGACCGAAGCCTCGACGCCCGGTGCCGACGAAGCGGCTAAGATCCCGCTTTCACCCCTCGACCTGGAGAAGGAGAACGCGCTGTCCCTTTTCGACAAGCAGGAGCGCAAGGGGAAGCGGAGCCGCCCGCTGGAGCCAAGGTCGGAGGGGGCCAGTTTCCTTCCACCCATTTCGAAGTTTCTCGAGGAGGATAAGGCGGATCAGCCGGAGCCCGAAGCGGTCAGCGAGGTTGTCCCTGGCGACGAGGTTGGGGATCCGACGATTATCCATATCAAGCCCCCCATCATCGTCCGGGATCTTGCCGAGAGGATGGGAATCAAGCCTTTCAAGATCATGAAGGATCTGATGGCGATGGATGTCTTCGCCAATCCGGACAGTGCCATCGAGCCGGAAGCGGCCGCGAAGATTTGCGAGGCCCACGGCTTCACCTTTGAGAAGGAGAAGCGCGAGAAGGGTGGCGGCGTGCATAAAGTAGAGGAAATCATCGAGGAACCGGCACCTCCGGTCGAGGAACCCGAGGACGAACTTAAGCCACGTGCACCGATCGTCACTTTCATGGGGCATGTCGATCACGGGAAGACCTCCCTGCTTGATGCGATTCGCAAGTCGCGGGTCACCGCAGGTGAAGCGGGAGGAATCACCCAGCATATCAATGCCTATAGCGTCGAGCACAACGGGCATCCCATTACTTTCATCGACACTCCAGGTCACCAGGCCTTTACCGAAATGCGGGCACGAGGTGCCCATGTAACAGACATCGTTGTTCTGGTTGTCGCTGCCGATGATGGTCTCATGCCGACCACCCTGGAAGCAATCAGTCACGCCCGCGCCGCGGACGTAACCCTCTTGATCGCGATTAACAAAATCGATCTGAAGGGCGCGAATGTCGACAGGGTGAAGACACAGCTTCAAGAGAACGACCTCACTCCGGAGGATTGGGGCGGGGGAACAATCTGTGTCGAAACCTCGGCCACAACAGGTCTTGGAATTGACGATCTGCTGGAAATGATCAACCTCCAGGCGGAAGTGCTTGAATTGAAGGCCAATCCGAAGGGGCCCGCGCGCGCTATCGTGATCGAGGCCAGCAGCAAGGCCGGACGAGGCAGTACAGCCAGTGTGATCGTCGAGACGGGTACTCTGAAGGTGGGTCGTCCTTTCATCTGCGGTCCTTACTGCGGCAAGATCAAGGCGCTTGTCGATGACCGCGGCAATACGATTACCGAAGCGGGGCCGGCCGTGCCCGTCGAGGTTCTCGGATTCAATGGTCTCCCCAACGTCGGGGATGAGATCGTCGAAATGGAAAGCGAGCGGGATGCGAAACGCCTTAGTGAGGAACGCCAGCATGAGCTTCGCTTGAAGAAACTTGTCACCCCTCAACGGTCCACCCTTGAGAGCTTCTTCTCTGACATGGAGGAAGGGGCTAAGAAGATCCTCAAGATTGTTCTCAAAACCGATGTGCAGGGCTCGATCGAGGCGATTCGGAGTTCGTTGGCCGAGATCAAAAGTGACAAGATCAATCTGAACATTATCCATGCGGCGGCCGGGCCGATCTCAGAGTCCGATGTTCTCCTTGCGAGTGCCTCCGATGCGGTCGTCATCGGCTTCAATGTCAAAGTCGAGTCGAAGTCGCTTGCGACGGCGAAGAAGGAAGGCGTGCAGATAAAACTCTTCAGTATCATCTACGAATTGCTCGATCAAATCAGGGAATCTCTCGTCGGCATGCTCGACCCGGAGACCCGCGAGAAGATCATCGGGCACGCGGAGGTGAAGCAGGTTTTCAAGATCACCCGAGGTATCGCGGCAGGGTGTCTCGTTATCGACGGCAAAGTTGATCGCAAGGCTCGGGCGCGTGTCCTGCGCAATCGTCAGGCGGTCTTCGACGGTGGCCTTGCGACCTTGCGTCGATTCCAGGACGAGGTGAAGGAGGTCAAGACCGGCATGGAGTGCGGCATCAAACTCGGTGACTTTAACGAATACAAGGAAGGCGATATTATCGAGTGTTATCTGCTCGAGAAGGTCGCGACCGAACTGTAATCAAGCGTGATTATGAATCCTGGGACGAAGCGGGATCGCCTGCTCCGAATCCCGTCTTCTGGATTCGCCCATCAGGCTAGCCCAATCCCAATCATCATGAGCCAGCGACTTCTCCGCGTGTGCGAGCTTCTCAAGCGGGAACTCGGTGCCGTCCTCCAGCGGGATTACATTTTCGACGGTGTTCTTGTTACGGTGAATTCCGTGGATGTGACACCCGATCTAAAACAAGGACACGTGTTCATCGGCGTGATTGGAGATCAGAAATTGGCCCGGCGGGTCGTGGAGAAACTGAATCGCGAGCATGGTGCGATCCAGCGGAAGATCAGCCGCCGCGTCGTCTTGAAGAACACCGCGAAACTGACCTTCACGCTTGATGACTCAATCGAACGTGGCGTGCATCTGCTCACCGTGATTCAGGATGTTGATGCCCTGCCCACCGCACCGCCTGACACAGAGACGCCCGACGGTGTCGAAAAGGAGGATGATCGGAATGCGTGAGGAGATCGTTCGAAGCTTTGTCGCCATCGGCGATGCCGTTGCCACTGCGAGAACCATCGTTATCGCAAGCCACACGCGACCGGACGGCGATGCCGTTGGTAGCGCGCTCGCGCTCGGCAGGAGTCTGCTCGCAGCGGGGAAGGACGTGACCATCGTCAACGAGGACGGACTTCCGGAAACCTATGGGTTCCTTGATCCCGAAGGCCTGCTCAAGCGCTCCAATGGAGTTTCCGGTCCCTTTGATATTGCGATTGCCCTCGATACAGCGAACAAGGAGCGTCTCGGGGCGCACACGCTCGGACTCTTCGAGAATGTGCGGTGCCTCATCAATATCGACCATCATGTGAGCAACGAATCTTACGGCGATATCAATTGTATTGATGGCGCCTCGCCCGCGGCCGGCCAGATGATCTTCGAGTACATCCGGCAGCACGACCTTCCATTGCCCGACCTTGCCCGCGATGCGCTCTTCGTGGCGATCTCGACCGACACCGGTTCCTTCCAGTATCCGGCCACGACGGCCCGCTCCTACGAGATCGGTGCCGAACTGATCAAGGCGGGGGCTGACGTCGGCGCTCTCTCCTCGAAGACCTATGATAACTTCCCGCTTCGGCGACTTCTTGTTCTTCGCGAGTTATTGGAGGTGCTGAAACTCGGATCGCGTGATCGCATTGCGAGCTGGAGCTTGACCCTCGAGATGAAACATCGTCTGGGAATGCAGCCGGGGGATACCGAAAATCTTATCGACCACCTCCGTGGACTCAAAGGCGTGGTGGTGGCCGCTTTCTTCGAGGAGTTGAACGATGGTTCCGTGCGTATTAGTCTGCGCTCGAAATCCGGCGAGATGGCCGATGTCTGCCGCATTTGCCAAAGGTTCGCCGGAGGCGGTCATCGTCTCGCTTCTGGAGCCCGGGTTGAGGGAGCCCTCTCCGATATTGAAACCCAAGTCCTAAAACGTATTGATCTCGTTCTTGAAAATGGAGAATATTGATGGTGTTCTGTTAGTTGACAAGGGGCCTGCGATGACGTCGCATGACGTAGTGGCCGTGGCCCGTCGGACCTTGGATATGAAGAAGATCGGCCATTGTGGCACGCTCGATCCCATGGCCACAGGTCTGCTCATTCTCGTCCTTGGAAGAGGGACGAAGATCCAGGATCTCCTCATGGCCGAGGAGAAAGAATACGTGGGAACCATTCGTCTCGGGGAGAATACGAACACGCAGGATAAGGATGGTGAGGTGATTGAGACCCGTGAGGTTCCCGACCTGAGCCGAGAGCAGATTGATGAGGTCTTCCAGCGATATACCGGGGAATTCCTCCAGACTCCGCCCATGGTATCCGCAATCAAGCAGAACGGGGTTCCCCTTTACAAGCTCGCTCGCAAGGGGCAGGAAGTTCCCCGCGAGCCGCGCCTGGTGCACGTTTTTTCCTACGAGATCCTGAGAGTGGAATTGCCGGAGATTGAATTTAAAGTCCGCTGCAGCAAGGGCTTTTACGTGCGCACCTACGCGCATGAGATCGGGAACGATTTGGGTTGTGGGGCGCACCTCAGCGCGCTCCGCCGCACCCGTTCAGGGCGTTTCGTGGTGGATGGTGCCATTACCTTTGATGAACTTAAGGCTGGGCCACGGTCAGACGTAACGAAGCGAATGCTCAGCCTTGCCGCAGTGTCCCGGCTTCGAGGTGCTTGACTCAGGAGAAGGGGAAGCCTCGATGAACGTCATCACCGACATCGCCGAGTTATCATCCCTCAAGGGGCCTCTTCATCTTGCGGTGGGTGTTTTCGATGGCGTCCATCTGGGCCACCGGGCGGTGATCCTGCGGGCTCTCGAAGGCGCGCTCAAGTCTGGAGGAACAGCCGTCGTTCTCACTTTCGACCCGCATCCCGCAAGCGTCCTACGGCCCGGCCGGCACCCGCGGCTCCTCGCCTCCCTTCGCCACAAATGCCGTCTCATCGCGGCCCTCGGGATCGAGCAGCTACTCGTTCTGACTTTCGATGATGAGTTCGCGACGATTGAGGCAAACGCGTTCGTCGAGCGACTGGTTCTCGCGGGTCGCCCGCTGGTGGAGATCTGCGTTGGAGCGGACTGGCGGTTTGGAAATGGTCGAACCGGGAATGCCGAGCTGCTGGAAGCACTTGGAAGGAAGCATGGGTTTGCCCTTGCGGCCATTCCCGCGGTGACGACACCCGCGGGTGAAATCGTCAGCAGTACTCGTGTGCGCGAGGTGATTCAGAGGGGAGATCTCGACCATGCATCGGTGCTGCTGGGGCGGGATTATACCGTTCTGGGGGAAGTCGTCGAGGGACGGAAACTCGGCCGGACCCTCGGATTTCCGACCGCCAACCTCCGCGTTTTCAATGAGGAACTCCCTCCCAACGGCGTTTACGCGATCCGCGCCGAATATAGGGGACGGCTCTTTCCCGGGGTCGGTAACCTGGGGGTTCGTCCGACTGTGGAGGGTGCCGCCGCGAAACGACTCCTCGAGGTCCACCTTTTTGATTTCACGGATTCGATCTATGGGGAGGAACTGGAAGTTCATTTCGTCAGACCGCTTCGACCTGAAAAGAAGTTCGAGAGCCTTGATGCGCTCAAGGCTCAGATCACGAGAGATGCCGAAGAAGCAAGACTTGCATTGCGCCGTTCGGACTTCCGCGAGCCGGATTCGGGAAGCGGACGAGAGCTCCACTAACGAATCGGCGAAGGTCTGGAATTCAAACTCCTTGCCGCAGGAGTCGTACGGCGGGCGCATTTGCGACATCCCGCGAGGGAAACGCATACCGAGGATTCAAAGGGGAATAGCCTCTCGCATTGGGCATTGCGGCAATTGACTTGTGGGGGATGAGGGTGGCATCCTTGGGCGTTCATACCCGAGAACGCAACACTACCTATTTCCCGTCTGTCCCCATCCCAATATGAAGCGAACTTTAACCATCCTCTGCATTCTAAACTGCCTCTCCGTATGCATCCGTGCTGAACTCCGGCTCCCCGCCATCATTGGCGATCACATGGTCTTGCAGCAGGGGCAGCAAAACCGGATCTGGGGATGGGACAGCCCGGGGACCAAGTTAACCGTGACCATCGACGGGCAGATGCATACTGCGGAGGCCTCCGCGGAAGGGAAGTGGGTCGTTACACTTGAGTCGCTCCCCGTTAATGCCGAGCCGACTGTCATGACCATTGAAGGTTCTTCCCGGCGTGAGATTCGCGATATTCTTGTGGGGGAAGTCTGGATGTGTTCAGGGCAATCGAACATGGGGTTTAGTTTGGGCGGGGACTGGAAGGGCGACGTTGAAGCGCTGGCCTCGAGACACCCGAATCTCCGCCTCATCTCCGTACCACAGGTCGGGACACAGGATCTCAAGGATGATTTCAACGGCGCGTGGGAGAGCGCGACGCCCGAGAATTGTCGTGGATTCAGTGCTGTCGGCTTTTTCTACGGACGTTATCTCCATGAGATCCTGGGAGTTCCGGTCGGCCTCATCGACAATGCCTGGGGCGGTTCGGCTGCCGAGGCATGGGTGCGGCGGGATACGATGGAGAAAGAGGAACGATTCAAGGCCCTGATGGACGGCTGGCGGGAAAGGGAGGTGCAACTGGGTTCCGCTGAGACCCGGGCCAATTACGAGAAGGCAATGGCGGAATGGAAGGGTGCGGCTGAGAAGGCTCGAGCGGAAAATAAACCGGTTCCGGGGCAGCCGTCGAATCCGGATCAGTTGCTGAGCGGGAATAGTCGACCCGGAAATATTTTCGGGGGAGTGCTCCATCCCACCCTTGGTTATGGCATCAAAGGAGTGATCTGGTACCAAGGGGAATCGAACGCGGGCCGGGCATGGGAGTATGCCCAACTTTTCCCCTTCATGATCGAGCAATGGCGGGCCGAGTGGAACCAGGGCGATTTTCCATTCTACTGGGTGCAGCTTGCCGATTTCATGCCTGAGAAGCCCGATCCAGGCGAAAGCGCGTGGGCGGAGTTACGGGAAGCACAAACGAAGGCGATGGTGCTTCCGAATACCGGGCAGGCCGTCATCATCGATCTTGGCGAAGGCAATGATATTCATCCGAAAAACAAGTACGATGTGGCGGCCCGTCTCGCGCGTTGGGCGTTGGCGCGTGACTATGGATTGAATCTGGAGTGTCAGAGCCCTACTTTTCAAGCGATGCGGATTGAGGGGAACAAGGCGATTCTGACCTTCGACCACTTGGGGGGGGGCCTCCGCACTGTCGATATCAAGGACGTGATGGGCTTTGCGATTTGCGGCGAGGACCGAACGTGGCATTGGGCTGAAGCGGAAATCAAGGGGGACAACACCATCGAGGCATGGAGTGATACCGTCGCGGCGCCGGTCGCATTGCGCTATGCGTGGGCTGACAATCCCAGGTGTAACGTCTATTCGAAGAATGGGCTCCCCTTGACGCCGTTTCGGACGGATGATTTCCCGATGATAACCGAACCGAAGTGAGGGAAGCGATTACACGGTGCTCTCTTTGCACCGACCGGCTTTTCCAGGGAACGAAACACTCGTGACGAGAATAGCAGCGGCAATCAAGGCCACAGAGATAATCCAGAAGCCCGACGAGGGATGGGTTTCGGCGAGCATGGTCGCGATCATGTCCTGGGATTCGACATCGGAAGCTTCGGCGGCCTCGCTCTTGAGGTTGTCAATCTGCTGCCAGAATGCGCCCAGGGTCGAAGCGAAAAGGCCGAGGGAGACCCCCGTGAAGAG
>JAHEDC010000678.1 GCA_024641425.1 Verrucomicrobiales bacterium
GTGGTCCCTGGGTGCTCGCCTTTCCTGCGGCGGTTCTGCTGCTGGTACTGTTCGCAGCGTTCCGCACCGCTCGTTACCCCGCATATTTTGCAGGCGGCGTCCTCGCCGGCCTCCTGCTGATCGGAAACTACGTGTTCTTCACAGATCTGGAACCGAAGAAAGCGGACCCGTTCATAGAAGAGACAATTTCTTCGACTCTGAACCGGACAAGAGATTAACCGCAGAGACGCAGAGAGCGCGGAGGTTTATTGGGCCGGAGAAATTCGGATTCCACCTAATATCCTCCGCGCCTTTGTGTCTCCGCGGTCAGTGTCCGACGCTTTGTAGTACAAAGTACTTGACAGACAGTATTACTTTATCTATTCTCAAACCAATGAAGAGCGCCCAACCCAAACCATCGATCCCCGAGTCACCGCCGAGCCTTCAGGGCCGTGCGGCCGAGAACCTGGAGTTCATACGGAACGCTATGCAGCGTTCGACGGAATTTACTGCCGTACCCGGATACGGCGGAATGCTGATGGGAGCGACGGCCATCGGTGCGGCTGTCATCGCGCAGATCCAGACCAGCGGCCGTTTATGGCTTGTTACCTGGCTGACGGAAGCCGGACTCGCGTTCCTGATCGGCCTTCTTGCGATGTGGCAGAAGTCGAAAGCCGCCGAGACCTCGCTCACTTCGCTTCCGGGCCGGAAGTTCGCCATGGGTTTCGTGCCCCCGATCGCGGCGGGCGTGATCATAACAGGAATGCTCGGTTTCCGCGGCTTTTTCGATCTGCTTCCCGCGGTCTGGCTCACGCTCTACGGCGTGGCAGTGGTGACAGGCGGCTCCTTTTCTGTGAAGCCGGTGCCTACGATGGGATGGATATTCATAGCTGCCGGCGCGGCCGCTGCTTTTGCGCCCGCGGCCTATGGAAATCTGCTGATGGGGGCGTGCTTTGGTATCGCGCATATCGTGTTCGGATTTGTGATCGCTCGAAACTACGGTGGGTAAAGGATTGGAAGGAAAAAAGGTTATGAAAAGGGCTCTCGCGGAGAAAGGAAGTGGTTCGGGAACCGATCAGAAGCTGAAAGCCGTTTCCGCCGGCCAGGCTGCCGGGCAGGTATCGAACGAGCTGGACAAGGTAATACACGAGCGTATGCGGCTTGGGATCGTCAGTGCATTGGCTGCGAACGACAAGCTTTCCTTCAGCGATCTGAAGACGCTTTTGAACGCTTCCGACGGCAACATAAGCGCTCACGCGCGAAAGCTTGAGGACGCGGGCTACATAGTTTGCGAAAAATCGTTCAGCGGTCGAATGCCGCTGACCGAATACAGCATCACCGAGGAAGGGCGCGCCGCGCTCCAGAAATATCTCGACCATATGGAAGCGCTGATCAGCGCGGTAAGGGATGTTCAGTCGTAAAGATAAGTAAACAATAAAGATATGGGAGTTCTATTCTTGCTTCTCACGATCATTGCCGGCTTCATCTGTGTGATCGGGCTCGGCGCCGCCGCCATTTCGGGGCGGACCCGAGTCGTGAAGATGTTACTTGCCGCCGCATCGGTTTGGCTGATCGCCTATATCGCGCTTTTGTTCGGAACCTCGTTCAGCAGTCCGGAAAAAGTGATTCCGATCGGTGAAGCAAAGGCCTTTTGCGGGTTCTACCTCGATTGCCACCTTCACGTGGCGGTGAAAGAGGCCGTAAAGACCGAACAGATCGGTGACGTGAAGGCGGAGGGCGAATTCCTTGTGGTTACGCTCAGGTTCTTCAATGACGCCCGTAGGGCGAAGATCTCGTTGCACAATGTGCGGGTGGCGATATTAGATCCGGACGGGGCCGTGTACGAGCGAAACGAAGCCGCGGAGTCTGAACTGGGAGAACCGGGCAAGAGACCTTTCTACATACCTATCCAACCGGAAGGGAGTTTTGAACGTTCGGTCGTGTTCGATGTCCCAAGAAGCTTTGGACCCGGAAAGCTGGCGGTAACGGAAGGCGGCCTGGTGGACAATTTTGTTGAGGCGCTTCTGATCGGCGATGAGGACAGCCTCTTTCATGCCCACACTTATCTTGAAGTGCCGTCTGCAGATCGATCAGGATCGATCTCCAAACGGACAGGCAATACAGATGACAGATAAATACGACGCCGTAATCATCGGGGCCGGACTCGCCGGTCTGCATTGCGCAAGGCTTCTCGCCGCTGGCGGCGCCGCCGTGCTGCTCGCCGACAGGAAAGAGGATCTCAGCACCGGTGTGCACACGACGGGTATATTCGTCCGAAAGACATTCGAGGACTTTGATTTTCCTCCCGGAAGCCTCGGCAAACCGGTCAGCCGTGTTTCCCTCTATTCACCGTCTCTTCGCAGGCTCGATCTCGAAAGCGGAATCCCCGAATTCCGCATAGGCAGAATGGGTGCGCTCTACAACTCGATCCTGGACGAATGCGTCGATCTCGGCGTCGAGTTCCTCGGGTCAACTCGTTTCCTGGGTTCCCGTCCCGATCCGAAAGTGAACGGAGGCAGCATCGTCCGCCTCGAGGGCGGGGGCTCGAAAATACAAGTTCAGACAAGAGTTCTCATCGGCGCGGATGGAGCCGGCTCGGCGGTCGCGCGGGACCTGGACCTTGATCGCAACAAGGAATGGATCGTCGGATATGAAGAGGTGCTGAAACGCACGGATGGAGGAGGAGAGCCGGTTTTGCATTGCTTCCTCGACGCCGATCTCGCCC
>JAHEDC010000220.1 GCA_024641425.1 Verrucomicrobiales bacterium
GCAGTATTTCACGATGCTGGAAGCGAAGTAGTCCGGAGGGAATTTCCGCTCCAATCCCCGGGGGCACTCTGCCTGGTTTTGCCGCGCGTTTTGCTTCCCCGAGCGTCCCGGGCAGCGTATTGTTTGGCCATGAGAGACACCTTCCAAGCCTATGCCACTTCCGCGAAAGGCGGATTGCTGGAACGCCTTGAATTCGACCCGGGTCCGCTCGGCGGGGAGCAGGTCGAGGTTGCTGTCGAGACCTGCGGCATCTGCCACAGCGATCTCTCGATGATTGACAACGAATGGGGCATGGCGAGCTACCCGCTGGTCCCCGGACATGAGGCCATCGGCTGTGTCGTGGCGGCAGGGGATCGGGTCAAAGGCCTCTCGCTCGGGCAACGAGTCGGGGTCGGTTGGTTTTCGGGGAGTTGCATGGCTTGTCCCCAATGCCTCGCGGGGAATCACAATCTTTGCCCGAACGGAGAACAGACGATCGTCGCCCGCCATGGAGGCTTCGCCGACCGCGTGCGCTGCCACTGGGCGTGGGCGACCCCCCTTCCGGAAGGCCTCGATGCCCGTGCGGCCGGACCGCTTTTCTGTGGAGGAATCACCGTCTTCGCCCCCATCCTCGACTGCGGCGTGCGACCAACCGACCGCGTGGGCGTGATCGGAATTGGTGGGCTGGGGCACATGGCGGTGCAATTCCTTAACAAATGGGGCTGCGAAGTCACGGCCTTCACTTCGAGTGACTCGAAGTACGACGAAGCCACCCGGATGGGGGCGCACAAGGTCATCAATTCCCGCGACCCCGCGCAATGGAAGGAAATCGCAGGCTCGCTCGACTTCATTCTCTGCACCGTTAATGTCGCTCTTCCCTGGGACGCCATCATGGGCAGCCTCGCCCCGGGCGGGCGTCTCCACCTCGTCGGGGCCGTCCTCGACCCCATCCCCGTTTCCGCCTTCGCCCTCATCGGGGCGCGGAAGGCCCTCTCCGGCTCGCCGCTCGGGAGCCCCTCGCAGGTTGCGACGATGCTCGATTTCAGCGCCCGGCATTCCATTGCCCCGATCATCGAGACCTTCCCGATGTCGCGGGTCAACGACGCCCTCGACCATCTTCGGGCGGGCAAGGCTCGCTACCGGTTGGTACTGGAGGCGGATTTCTAGGCTGGACCGTCGACTCTGCCCCGGTCACCTGGTCCGAACCGATTGACGGCGAGCGCTCAGACACTCTCTCAATCCTGTTCAACTACATGCTCATGCCAGTCGGAGAAAAGCGCCTCATCTACCGAGGCGTTCTTCGGATGGCATCCAGGGATTCACGAGTACTTCCGTGTTGGGGCCGGAACAAAACTGGACAGGCGAGACGGTTTAAAACTGGATTTCCGTCCCCACGGGGTTTTTGGCGCCGACGGGGCTGGCTATAGCAGTGCGGCAGGTGATTACGCTCTCGACCTCGGGCCTTCTGGCAACGGCACCACCGTTGGGCCTCGCTCGGTTTCGACGGTCAACCTGGCATCGACGACCGCCAACAACTCGATGGCGGTGAGTTTCTGGCAGTTCGATATCGGGAATGGCATGGGAGGAAATGCCGCCACCACCGCCTTTGGTATTCTCGATGGAGTTACCGGGCGCGGATTCTCCTCCCACACGCCATGGAGCGATGGCAACATCTACTTCGACCATGCGGGATGCTGCGCGCAGCCTTCTCAACGCCTGATCGCCAATGTGGGAACGTCTCTTCTCAACGGCTGGCACCACATCGTCCTCCAAGTCGATAACGGCAACAAGCAGATCTGGGTCGATGGAGTGAAGATTGGGGAACATGTGACTGGAGCCGCAGCCATCCCGACTTTCACGGGGGTCGTGAATGTTGGAGCTCAGTACAACGATATCAACAGCTTTGGCGGGCGCATCGACGAGTTCGCCATCTGGAACGTCGCTCTTGATCCGTCCGAGATCCGGGCCCTCGCCAGCGGTGCCTCGACCCTCTCGATCATTCCCGAGCCGTCCGCCGGCCTGCTCGTCATCCGCCGCCGCCGCTGCTAAAGCCAGGAGCTGGCGCAGAGCAAAGCCCCGCCCGACCGAACCACCCTCCGCCTTGATGAGGGCGGTCATCCTGTTTTCCTTCCTGAGGTGATTTTCAGAGTGGGAAAGAACAAAGGCATAGGGGGATTATCCAGAATCTTCCACATCGGCCTTTGTTCCGGATTCGAATGCGAACTCCCGTTGCCTTCTTTGGGGAAGCTTGCTTCGCGCTGCTCGGTGGCGGTGCCTGTATCTCCTGACGCTCGTTTTTATGTCCGACGCACCATTCTCGGGCCAGCGGTCTCACGGTCCGGGAAGTGGGCGGCAGGGCAACCGGATGGAGTCGGCTGGTGCCCAATCCGAAGTGCGTGGGGCTGATGCTACCTGGCAATGCCGGTCAGGCGACGGATCGGATCGATGCTTTGCCATCCTTCTCCCCTCGCGAGTCCGTTTTGAGAAGGTTGTGTTGGTTGTTCCTTTCGACAGGCTGTCAGGTCTCGCAAACGAGCTGCGCGAAGCTGCTTCCAGCAGGTTTGTTTCTGGAACCAAAAGGGGACACGGTCCGGGTAATCTCGGGATATGGGGCTCCCGGGGAGATTTTCGATGCCACACCAGACAGTGTGATACCGGTCGCGCGCGCCAGGCGGATGGCCGGTAAAGCGGGTTGGAGTCGATTCCACTGCATCCCCGTGGCTCACCTGGCGTTGGGGGGATGGTGCGCGAGGACGGGATCGAACCGCCGACCGACTGGGTGTAAACCAGTTGCTCTACCGCTGAGCTACTCGCGCGGGCGCCCTTCACTTAGGCCGCTTCCGCGGTGTCCGTCAATGGCAGAAATTGCGTTCCCTTGCGGATCCGATTCCCATTCTCCGGCTCCTTGACGGGGAACCCGCTCACGCTGAGTTTCGTGGAGCCAACGGCATCGCCGCCCTTACCTTTCGCGGGGAGCCGGTTCATCCCTAATCCATCCAATCCAAATGATTACCCGAATCCTATCCTGTTTCCTTGTCGCCGCGCTGATGGCCAATGTCGGAGGTGCGGCGGAACCTTCGGCGCATCCGGTTCCGGATAGTCCGCTCTGGCTGACCTACAAGGGAAAGGAAGGCCCGGGCAGGGGCAAGCACATCGTGCTCATCGCCGCCGATCAGGAATACCGCAGCGAGCAGTCCATGCCCATGATGGCGGGGATCCTCAGCGAGCATCACGGCTTCGACTGCACGGTGCTGTTCGCGGTCAACGAGAAGGGCGAGGTCGATCCCACGATGCCGGTGTATCCCGAGAAGGGAAAGGAGAGCGCTTTTAGGGAACATCACATCCCCGGATTGGAGCATCTCGCCTCCGCCGATCTCGTCATCTTCTTTCCCCGCCTGCTCACGCTGCCCGTGGAAGAGCAGGAAAGGATCGTGAAGTACCTCGATTCGGGAAAGCCGTTCCTCGCGATCCGCACCGCGAACCATGGATTTCGCGGCCCGCTTCCCTACAAGATCGACGGAAAGAACGTGGACTGGGGCCGGGACATCCTCGGCGGCACCTTTCTAGGACACCATGGCAACTGGCACGCCGACTCGACTCGGGGAACCATCGTCCCCGAACAGAAGGATCACCCGATTCTCCGCGGAGTGAGCGACATCTGGGGCGACTCGGATGTCTACCGCACCTACAAGGAAGGCGAAAGCCTGCCAGTCGGCTGCACCGCGCTGGTGTGGGGCCAGCCGCTGCTCGGGCGAAAGCACGATGATGCGCCGAATCCCCAAAAGGAACCGCTCCCGGTCGCGTGGTTCAAGACCTGGCAGACCAGCAGCGGAAAGAGCGCCCGGGTTTTTCAATCGACGATGGGAAGCGGCACCGATTTGCGGAACGCGGGGCTTCGGCGTCTGATCATCAACGCGGCCTACTGGGCCATGGGGATGGAAGGCGCCATCACGGCCGATCGCAGCGTGGACGTCGTGGGCGCTTACGAGCCGCTCGAAAGCGGGTTCAATTACGAGGAACTCGGGGTTGTGCCGAAAGGGCCTGGGGAATACCGGTAGCCGCGCTGCCGTCGCGGCATTCGATGATCCACGACGGCGTTTCCCCCCGAGGGCGTGATTCGTAAAGTCTGGATGGCGGGTCATCAGGGAACAATCCGACCTCCCGCGAATTCCTTCAGACGGAACAGGGCCGAAGTGTCTCCCTCCATTTCGCTGACCGGGCTTTTATCCTTCCAGAGCTTGCAAAACTATGGATACTGCTCTAGTTGCCTCATTTTCCCGAAACGCCCCCCTTTCCCGGAAATCCACCGCCCCGCTTTTTTTCGATCAATCCATACAAATCAAACCAACCGCCACAAGTCCGCATACCCCCTCCCTCTGGGATGAGCGGCGGACGTGAGAGTGGTGCCAGCCCTTATGCCAAAGGAAGAAATCGCAATCATCGGAATGGGATGCAGGTTCCCCGGAAACCTGAACGATATCGAGTCATTCTGGAAATTTCTTCTCAGGGGCGGAGACGCCGTCGTGGAAGTGCCACACGATCGCTGGAATGCCGAGCGCTTTTATGATCCCGAGCCGGGACTGGTAGGGAAGACGATCGCCAAATGGGGCGGTTTCATCGACGGCATCGACCAGTTTGACCCCCAGTTCTTCGGGATTTCTCCGCGGGAAGCGCCGTATATCGATCCCCAGCAGCGGCTTCTGCTTGAAACGGCATGGGAGGCGATGGAAAACGCGGGTATCGTGCTGGATCAGGAGAACGGGACGAACATCGGGGTTTTCGCCGGGGTGTCACACACCGATTACCAGAACATCCAGGGCAGCGCGAACGATCGCGCCGCCATCAGCCCGCATTCGCCGACCGGCAACGCGCACAGTATCGCGGCGAACCGGATTTCCTATTGCTTCAACCTTCTCGGGCCGAGCATCGCGATGGACACGGCCTGCTCGTCGGCGCTCACCGCCGTGCATATCGCCTGCGAACAACTGATGGCAGGAAAGTGCGAGATGGCGCTGGCCGGAGGTGTCACCGTGATGATCACGCCGGACGGCTTCATCGGCTTCTCGCAGGCCGGGATGCTTTCGCCGGACGGCCAGTGCAAGGCCTTCGATGCTGCCGCGAATGGTTTCGTGCGTGGGGAAGGGGCCGGCATGGTCCTCCTGAAACCCCTCTCGAAGGCGCTTGCTGATGGCGATCCCATCCACGGTGTCATCATCGGGACGGCCACGAACCAGGACGGCCACACCAACGGGATCTCCCTTCCCGGTGAGCCGGCCCAGAAGGCGCTGGTGAAAGCGGCCTGCGCGGATGCCGGGATCGCTCCCGAGAGTATCGGTTACGTCGAGGCCCACGGAACAGGCACGGCGGTCGGAGACCCGATCGAGGCGCACGCCCTTGCCGGGGCCCTTTGCGAGAACCGTCCCGCGGATGCGCCGCTGCCGATGGGATCGGTGAAATCGAACCTCGGCCACCTGGAAACCGCGGCCGGCATTGTGAGTCTGGTCAAGGCCGCGCTCATCGTGAGCCGGGGCCAGATCCCGCCGAGCATCCACTTCGACACGCCAAACCCGAACATCGATTTCAAGGCCTGCAAACTTCGTGTTCCCACAAAAGCGGAGCCGATGCCCGTGAGCGCCGACGGTCGCCGACTGGTCGGGATCAACTCCTTCGGTTTCGGAGGAGCCAACGCGCACGTCATCCTCGCCAGCCCGCCGTCCCGGAAAGTCGAGGCGTCCGCCGACATCGTCGCCGAGCGGGCGTGGCCCATCATGCTTTCGGCCCGTTCCGAGGAATCGGTGAACGCGGCCGCCGCCGACATGGCCGTCTATTTGGAAAGCCACGCGTCAGGAAACGGGAGTTCGCCTGTCCTGCCCGATCTCGTCTACACGCTCGGGGCCCGGAGGAACCATCATCCCTACCGCCTTACAATGGCGGCGAAGACCGTGGCGGAACTGTTGGAGGAACTCCGCGCCCATGGGACAGAGGAAGGGTCGACGAATCTGCGCGCCTCCTTCACCCCGACGCCGGAGCACCCTCTTCGGGTCGGCTTCGTCATGAGCGGACAAGGCCCCCAGTGGTGGGCAATGGGACGCGAGCTGATGCGCACGGAACCCGTTTTCCGCCGGGCGATGGAAGCCTGCGCCAAGGCGATGGAACCCTATGCCCGCTTCTCGCTCCTCGAGGAATTGGCCAGCGACGAGGAAACGTCGCGCCTTCAGGAAACCGAGATCGGACAGCCCGCGATTTTCGCCATGCAGTACGCGCTCGCGGAAATGTGGAAGGCATGGGGCGTGAAGCCGGTGGCGATCGCCGGCCATAGCGTGGGCGAGATCGCCGCCGCCTGCGAGGCGGGCATCCTGACCATGGAGGAAGCGGCTCGCGTGATCGTGCTCCGCGGACGCGCCATGCACGAGTGCGCCCGGGGCGACGGAACCATGCTTGCCGTGGCCCTCTCCGAAGAAGAGGCGACCGCGCTGATCGCGAAGCACAACGCGAAGGACGTGAGCATCGCCGCCTTCAACGGCCCGCGTTCCCTCACCCTTTCCGGACCTCGCGAAGCCCTCCAGACGATGGCGACCGAGCTGGAGGCCGCGGAAGTTTTCGCCCGCTTCGTGCGGGTCGATCATCCGTTCCACCACGCCTTCATGCAGCCCGCAGCCGACGCGATGGAAAAGGCCCTGGCCGACATCGCCCCGCGCGAGGAAACCGTGCCGTTTTTCAGCACCGTCAGCGGCGAGCGTTGTTCGGGCACCGATTGCACGGCCGCCCATTGGGCGCGCGGCATCCGCCAGCCGGTGCAATTCGTCGCCGCCGTGAACGCGGTGGCCGATTTCGGAGTCGATGTCTGGCTTGAAATCAGTGCCCATCCCGCCTTGTCGATGGCGATCAACGAATGTCTTGCCGCCCGCGAGATCAAGGCCCCCGTGGTGGCTTCGGCCCGCCGCGAGCGGGAGCAGGAATCGGCGATGGAAGCCGCGCTGGAACTGCATCGACTCGGCGTGGTGCTCGATTTCGGGGCGATGACGCCTTCGCGCAATCTGCTCGCACTTCCCGCCTATCCCTGGAACAAGAGCCGCTGGTGGCACGAGTCGGCCGAACTTCGCGACGGGCGTCTCCTGCCTGGCGGTCGCGGGTTGCTCGATATCCGTCAACCCCGCGCGACTCCGACCTGGACGACCCGCTTGGACGAGCGCCACATGGCTTTCCTCCGCGATCACAAGGTCGACACCCACATCGTTTTCCCCGGAGCCGCCTTCGTGGAGATGGCTCTGGAAGCCGGCGTGCATGTTTTCGAGGGGCGGCCGTTCGCGATCGAGGATTTCGAGATCCGCAAACCGCTCATCATGTCCGATCCTCCGGTCGGACTCATCCTGGAGTTGAGCTACAACCCGGGCGAGCGCACCTTCGTCATCCAGAGCCGCTTCGAGCCCTCGGACGCGTGGTCCGTCCACGTGGTCGGGTCGATGCGCGCCGAGCGGGTGGAATCGTCGTTCAATGCGAGCCATTGGGAAACCCCCGGTGCCGGTCTCGAACCGATGCCCACCGAGGAATTCTACGACTACATGTTCGGCCTCGGCCTCCGCTACGGCGATGAATTCCGCCCCGTGCGGGAGCTGCACGCCGGGGGCGGCGAGTCCGCGGGTGTCGTGACCTTGTCGAAGAAAATCACCCACCGGGCCGGCGAGTACGCGCTCCATCCGGTGCTTCTCGACGGAGCGCTCCATGTCTTCTCGGCGGGTGCCCGCACCGTGGAAGATCGCCGCGCGGGGATGAAGCTGCCCGTGCGTTTCGCCCGCATTCTTTTCCTCCAGTCGCCGGGCGCGCTCGCTCAGGTGCGATCCGAAGTCCTCCACTGCAACGAGGAACTGATCGAAGGCCGCATCGGGCTCTACGATGCCACCGGCAATCCCTGTGTCCTGGTCGACGGCTTCCGCGCCGTCGCGATGTCGGCTGCCCGCAAGGCGGGTTCGTCGGGATCGAGCCGCGATCTGGTCTACCATGTTGACTGGGAGCGTTCCCCGGCGTCGGAAGCCGTTTCGCTTCTGGAGCCGACGCCTTTGAAAGACCTGCGGGAGGCGGCATCGGTCGCGCTCCACGAAGTGCTCGCCATGCGCGGTGCGGATCGCCTTGAGGCCGTGATGGTCGCCCAGGACGAAGTCGCGGCGGCCCAGGTCGCCCACGCTTTGCGTGAAATGGGCGTCGAGGGCGGCGGGAAGGCCGTCTTCACCGCGGATTCCCTGAAGGTGGCTCCGGCGATGCTGGAGATCTTCGATCGTCTGATGGGCAAGTTCGTCGCGCGCGGTCTCCTCGTGGCCGAGGGCAACGGCTGGAAGACGACTCCGGCCTTCGACACCCTGGCAACGACCGCCACGGAGATCCTGAAGGAATTCTTCACGCGCCATCCGGGGCATCTTCCTGAAGGCATGCTCAGCGCCGCCACCGGTGCGGAATTCGGCCCCATCATGCGGGGCGAACAGGATGCGGTGCAGGCCCTTTTCAGTGGGCCGGGCTCGGATCTGTTGGAGCAATTCTACGGCGACGGCCTTTTCGCAAGCCACTGGATGACAGGCATCGCCAGCGCGGTGCGCGAGGCGGCGAAACGCCTGCCGGAAGGCCGCGGACTGCGCATTCTCGAGGTCGGTGCCGGAACGGGCGGCTTGGCCGCTTACATTCTCCCGCAACTCGAGCGTGGACTCCACACCTACACGTTCACCGACGTTTCGGGGGGCTTCTTCCTTCCCGCCCAGCAGAAGCTGGCCAATTTCCCTGAGGTCGAATACAAGGTCTTCAACCTCGACAAGCAATGGAGCGACCAGGATTTCGAGGCCGGTTCCTTCGATTTCATCGTCGGCACCAACGTCCTCCACGCCGTGGCCGATGTCCGCTCCAGCGTGAAGCAATTGCACGAACTGCTTGTCCCCGGGGGCACGCTTGCCTTCATGGACGTCGCGACGCCCGCGCTCTGGACGGAATCGATTTTCGGTCTCACCAGCGGCTGGTGGCATCTCACCGACCGCGATCTCCGGCCCGAGCAACCGCTTCTCTCCCGCGAGCGCTGGGAGGAAGTCCTGCGCGGCGAGGGATTTGTCGAGACCACCAGCCTGCCCGGCCTGCATGGTGCCGACGGGGGCGAGGGACAGATGGGCGTTTTCGCCCGCAAGGCCTGGGAAACTCCGGTTCCCGTGGCTGCCTCCATCGACACACCCGAAGAGAAATCGTGGCTCATTTTCGCCGACAAGGGTGGCCAGGGTGCCGCGCTCGCCGCATCGCTCCAGGAAGCCGGCGCGCATTGCCGCGTGGTCAGCAGGGGAGCCGCGCTTGCGCTTGGCAACGACTCCATCACGATTCGCGAATCGAATCCCGAGGATTGGGCCGCGCTTTTTGCCTCATGGGGCAAGGAGGACGCGCCCCGGCGCTTCGTCTATCTCTGGTCGCTCGACGAGGAAGTAGGCGACGACGGCGACGGAATCATGACGGGAATCGATACCCTTCTCCATTTCGCCCACGCCCTCGGCAACGCCGGTCCGATGAGCGGGGCGCGCGTCGATTTTGTGACCCGCGGCGCGCAGCCGGTCGGTCGCGACCGGGTGCCGACCGCCCTCTGCCAGGGATCGCTGATCGGCCTCTTCCGCGTCATTCTCAGCGAGAACACGAGCCTTGCGTTCCGGAGCGTCGACTTGCCTCCGGTCGCCTCGGCGGCCGATGCGGAACGTTTGCTCCGGGAAGTGTTCCGGATGGAAGTCGAGCGCGAGGTCGCCCTGCGCGGTGAGGCCCGTTATGTCCAGCGCCTGACCCGCGGACTCGCCGTTAACGACCGTCCGTTGCGTGGCAACGTTCCGCTGCGGCTCGAATCCCGCGAGCGCGGCATTCTCGACAGCCTCCGCTTCACGCCCTTCATCCAGGAGAAATGCGGCCCCGGCGAAGTCATCATCGAGGTCAAGGCGGCGGGGATGAACTTCCGCGACG
>JAHEDC010000679.1 GCA_024641425.1 Verrucomicrobiales bacterium
CGTTGAACAGCAGCAGCGCCATTACGATCATATCCGTGATCACGTCAAAAGTGCCCATCAGAGCAAGTGCGATCGAAACGAGTACGAGCAGTACGACCGCGTGGGTGGGAACGTGAGTGTTCGGCGACACTTTTGCCAGCGTTCGCGGAAGCATGCCGTCGCGCGCCATCGCGAAGGGCAGCCTTGAGCCGACCAGGAAATTGGCGTGCAGCGCGCCGAACTGGGATACCAAAAGGCCCGCGGCCATCAGCGAGGCCCCGCCCGCCCCGATCATCTTCACCAAAACAACTCCGGAAACGGAAGCCGATTCCGGAACGCTCGCGACCTCGGTCGGCGCGAGCACGTAGAAGTATCCCGCCGTGATGAGCAGATAAAGTCCGATAATCAGCAGGCAGCCCCAGATAAGTGCGCGCGGCAGCGTCTTGCCGGGATCTTTCACCTCTTCCGCAATGAAACTCACCACCGACCAGCCGTTGTAGCTCCAAAGCGCTCCTACCACTGCCGCGCCGAATCCCGCGATCCCCAGCATGGAACTGGCCGGAATTCCCTCACACGTACCTGACGCGCCGCTTGCCCCAAAGTTCGCCCAGGAACCGTCGCTGAACAGAAAAGCCGCCGCGCCGATCCCGAAAACCAGAAGGACCTTCAGCGCCGTGATGAAGGTCGCGACGGCGCCATTGGCGTGAACGGTTGTGAGATTCAGCGCCATTACGACGAGAAGCACCACGACCGCGATCAATTGCGAAACGATCGGCGAGAGCGAGCCCCCGATCAGGTCGTTGAAGAAGATCACGAATACTATCGCGCCCGCCGCGCCGGATCCCGCAGTGTCTATGAATGCCTCCATCCACCCGAAAAGGAATGCCCAAACACGCCCGAACGCCGCTCCGAGATAGTTATAGTGTCCTCCTGACCTCGGCATCATAGCGCTGAGTTCCGCGAAGGTGAGCGCGCCGGCGAGTGAGAATATTCCCGCGACGGCATATGCCAAGAGAACCATTCCAGGTGTGCCCACATTGCAGGTCATCGTCCGTGCTTTCAGGAATATCCCCGTGCCGATGACGTTTGTAACAATGATCGCAATTGCGGGAACGAAAGTGAGGCCGCGCGTAAGGGCAACGGACGAGCCCATCGAGGCAGGCTTTGCCATAAGCTTGTTTTCTCCGGATAAGTGATGACCGAAGTGCAGCGTCAGAGTGCGGACGCAGTAGGATTCCGGTAACAGTACGTCAAAGGCGTGGGGGCGTCAATCCAGCATTTTTGTCATGAAAACGCTGTTCGGATCTTCGACGTAATCTTCGAACGGTTCGCATTCGGCAAATCCGAACTTTCTGTAGAGGGCCCGCGAAGCGTCGAACTCTTTCATCGATCCGGTCTCGAGACTAAGGCGGCGGTATCCGCGCTCACGCGCCATTTCGAAGATATGATCGAGCAGAAGCGACGCCACTCCGCGCCGCAGAAACTCGTCGGCGGTCCGCATCGATTTGATCTCGGCATGAGTCGGGTCGATTTCCTTGATCGCTCCGCATCCGGCGAGATCACCTCTTTCCCAGACGGTCCAGAACGTGATCTCCGGTGTTTTCAGCTCTCCGAGGTCGAGCACGTGGCAGCTTTCCGGAGGCGAGGTCGCCTGCATTCGGCGGACGTGCTCCTCAAGGAGGGATATGATCTCAGGGCCTTCAAGATCGTCGATGCGAATTTCCATTGGTGTGAGCTTTGAACTATGAACTGTTTAGCCCACCCGTTCACGAGTGGGACTCGTTGATGGCCAGGTGAATCGTTTAGCCCACCCGTTCACGGGTGGGAGATTCCGTCGCGATTCCCCAATCACTACTCAAGCTTGTCTGTGGTCGGAACCTTGACACGTTTTCTGCTTCTTCTACCGAGATTGGTCGTGGTTCCTTCCGTCACGCTCGGCACGCCCCGGTCGAGAAGAAGTCCTTTTCGCGGTCCTTCGAGTTCCGGCGAAGCGTAGTCAGACCTTGGCGCATCCTGCTGTCGGTTCTTTTCCAGAAGCAGCCTGACGGGGCTTGTAACTAGCAGGAGCATGAACCTGGCGGGCAAGATGTTCCACATAAGTATGAACATGAAGACGTCGATCAGCGAGGTGACGAAACCCTGCCCGAGAATCCTCCAGGAACGCACAACAGGATGTTCGCTTGGTGAGGCCTTCGAGTCGGAGAAGATATGATCTGTGTACCTGGAAATGAACTGGTCCAGCCCCGCGTCGAGCCTTGTGACTACATCGTCCCCGCGGCCGGTCAGCGCGCGTGAGACGGCCAGAAGATCAGTTCCGCACGAAGCACAAAACTTAAGCTCGTTCGAATTGTCTCTTCCGCAGTTTGGACAGAACATGTCAGTCTCGCAATTGATCCACTATTTGTCCCTACGAATCCGAACTACAAATGTTTATTTTTCGGTCGGCTTTTTAGGAACGAACTCCGGTTTCTTCCTCGCCTTTGTCATCTGCTCGAACGCGTAGGCGTATTTGATCAGCTTCGGCTCTGCGAACGCGGGGCCGATGAAAAGGACGCCCGCGGGCATTCCTTCCACGAATCCCGCGGGGATGGTGATGCTCGGATAGCCCGCGACCGCCGCGAATCCCCACGCGCGACCGGTGGTAGGAGAAAATATCGCGTCGAGCTTTTCGCCGTTTATGATCTTGTCGATCCCGTCCCCGCGTGCCGCC
>JAHEDC010000221.1 GCA_024641425.1 Verrucomicrobiales bacterium
TGATTGGAGGCTGATTCTCTGCGCTTGAATCCCGCACCTTGCACGCTGGGAGCAAGTAATGCACCCTCTTGGTCAAGGAACGCGCAGCCAGATGCGGGAAGTCGGAAATATCTTTCCCGCCAAAGCGCGTTCCGCGTCCCTTGCTTCAAATTCTCAACGTTCGATGGACAAGATAAAAACGATCCTCTGCGGCATCCTTGAGGCTCACGCCTCCACACCCAGCGCCCTGATCGCCGCCATCCGGGAACGAAGGGCGGACCTGACGGTGCTCGGAACCCAAGGCCGGGGTTCCATCGCCGGACTCCTCATGGATACCACCGCCGAGAAAATCGTCTCGCACGCTCCATGCTCCATCCTCGCCATCAAACCGGAGGACTTTCCGGACATTCTGGTAATATGAAATGGTCGTTCCGTATCGCGAAAATCGCGGGAACCGAAGTCCGGGTGCACGCCACGTTCTTCCTCCTTTTGTTCTGGGTCGGTATGAGTTTTCTGCTCTCCGGAGGCACCACCGCCGCCATCACGAGCATCGTCTTTATCTGCGCGCTTTTCCTTTGTGTTCTGCTCCATGAGTTCGGCCATGTCCTGACCGCCAAACGGTTCGGAATCGAGACTCCCGACATCACGCTCCTGCCGATCGGCGGCCTCGCTCGCATGAAGTCGATGCCAAAGCGGCCATCGCAGGAATTGGTGGTGGCCCTCGCCGGGCCTGCGGTGAACTTGGTCATCGCGCTCCTTCTGTTCGCCATTCTCGGGAGGACTCCCCATCCGTTTCCGGCGGAGTTCAAACTGGACGAGCCCGGGGCCCTTCTTCCGCATCTCGCCGTGCTCAACATCTGGTTGGCGCTCTTCAACCTGATCCCGGCATTCCCCATGGACGGGGGCCGGGTGCTGAGGGCGCTTCTCGCCTCCTTCATGGACCATGGGAGAGCGACCAACATCGCCGCCCGCATCGGCCAGGCGCTCGCCATCGTCGGTGGCTTCGTCGGCTTCTCCATCGGTCACCCCATTCTCATCCTGATCGCCATTTTCATCTACTTCGGCGCCGCCCAGGAAAACGCGGCATCCATGATGCGCGAAGCCCTCGACGGCGTCTCCATTCGCCGCGCCATGCTCACCGAATTCGCCACCCTCGAACCGGACGCGACCATCGCCGACGCCGCGAATGCCCTGATCGCTGGTTCGCAACAACACTTCCCCGTTGTCGATGCCACCCAAGGCTATCGGGGCACCGTTCTCCGCAACGACCTCATCGCCGCGCTTGCGCAGCGCGACCTGGACTACCCGGTCTCAAAAATCATGCATCCCACCAAGGACGCACTGTGCGCGGAAGCGTCGATCATTGAGGCCCTCGAAGCACTCAACGAGAGCGGGTCTCCCATGCTTCCCGTCATCGACCGAAAGCGGAATCGCCTCGAGGGCGTGGTCACGGTCGAGAATGTGGCTGAGCTGATGATGGTTATGTCTGCCCTACGGCGCCATTCCGGGAAGCCCCACCGCAAAGGAGGATCACTCCTCCGGGATGGCGTGGAATTCGATTCCGCCGCTCTGCTTCCCGAAGAGAAGGGAGATCACTAACACCGGCAGTGCGAAGAACGCATCGCACCTTGTCCGGCAAGGCATACCTCCCCCTAAAAGGAATCAAGGCGGCTGGCGGGCTCCCGTCGGACTCCGAGTCCTTTGATCCCAGTGAACGGTATCGAGTTCCGGAGACGGTCTCCTTCGCGCGCGAAAGGACCCCTGAGGACGGCATGCCCCGAAAAACCTCCGAACACCATTCCGGCGCTTTTCGCTCGCTCTCCGGCACCTCAGCGGGTTCTATTGTCACCATGGACCATCCTCGCCGCCTCGCCCTCGGGTTGCTGCTTGCCGCAACCAGCCTCCTTTCCTCACTCCGGGCCGCCCCTCCCGCCAATGTCCTCTTCATCGCCGTCGACGACCTGAACGACTGGATCGGCTGCCTCGGCGGGCATCCGCAGTCGGTGACCCCGAATTTCGACCGCATGGCCGCGAGCGGCGTCCTTTTCACGAACGCGCATTGCGCCGCGCCCGCCTGCAATCCCTCCCGCAGCGCCATCATGACCGGACGCTCGCCGCACCGCTCGGGACTCTACCAGAACGGCCAGAAAATGCGCGAGGTGCTCCCGGACGCGACCCTTCTCCCGAAGCATTTCTCCCATCATGGCTACTGGTCCGCGGGGTCGGGAAAACTCCTGCACTACTTCATCGACGCGGCCTCGTGGGACGAATACTTCCCCGCCAAGGAGACGGAAGATCCTTTCCCGCGCACCCTCTATCCGGAGAAACGCCCGGTCTCGCTTCCGCGCGGCGGCCCGTGGCAGTACGACGAAACCGACTGGGGCCCACTCGATGCCACCGACGAGGAATTCGGCGGCGACTTCCTCGTCTCGCAATGGATCGGCGAACAACTCGGCCGCACCCACGAGAAACCGTTCTTCCTCGCCTGCGGCCTCTACCGGCCCCACGAACCCTGGTTTGTCCCGAAGCAGTACTTCGACCGTTTCCCGCTGGAGGATATCCAACTTCCACCCGGCTACCGCGAGGACGATCTCGACGACCTGCCCCCGGCAGGCAAGCGGCGCGGCCCGAACCGTTACTTCCCGCACATCCGCGCGCAGGGCCAGTGGAAGCAGGGCGTCCAGGGCTATCTCGCCTCCATCGCCTTCGCCGACGCCATGCTCGGACGCGTCCTCGACGCCCTGGAGAAGGGCCCTAACAAAGACACCACCACCGTCGTCCTCTGGTCCGACCACGGCTGGCATCTCGGGGAAAAGGAACACTGGCAGAAATACACGGCCTGGCGCGCCTGCACCCGCGTTCCCCTCATGGTCAAGGTTCCCGCCGGAACCCCAGGACTTCCGGAGGGAACGCAAGCCGGAGCGCGCTGCGACCAGCCGGTCAGCCTGCTCAGCCTTTTCCCCACCCTGACCGCGCTCACCGGTCTTCCCGCCGGAGAAGCCAACGACGCGCCGAGCCTCGTTCCCTTGCTCGCGAATCCCGAGGCCCCGTGGCCGCACGTCGCCGTCACTTATCTCGACGACGGCGGCAGCCTCGGCCTCAGCACCCGCGAATGGCGTTACATTCGCTACAAGGAAGGCGACGAGGAACTCTATCATTTCACCAAGGATCCCTACGAATGGGAAAACCTCGCCGCGATTTCCGCGCACGCGGAAAAGCTCGCCGAACTCCGCGCCCTCGCGCCGACCGCCTTCGCCCCCATCATCGAGGCAAGCCTCGACGCCCAACCGACTCTCCCCTGGATCGCCGCCACGGACGGTCAGGCTCCCCCACCCTCGCGTCCGGACGGAAACCCCTTCGACGTCACTTTCCTCAATCACTCGGAATTCCCCGTCCAACTCCACTGGGTTTCCCCACAGGGCGCACTCAAGCCTTACGGCGAGATCGCGCCCGACGGGCAAAAACGCCAGCAGACCCGCCCCGGCGCGGTCTGGGCCATCGTCGGCAAGAACGGCAGTCTCCTCGGCCATTTCGTCGTCGGCGACCGGAAGGCCAAGGCGATCATCCCCTGAGCGCGCGGGCGATTTCGCCTTGCCCGTAACGCCGGGCTCGGGCATGGTGAGTCGGCCCCATGAAGCGATCCCCTCACCGCTGGATTCTTCCGCTTGCCGCCCTTGTCGTGGCCGGCGCTGGCTTCGCCGTCGGTCGCACGACGCGTGACAGGCCGCGCTCCCCCGAGATCGGAGATCCGCCCGTTCCCGCACGGCAACCGGACGCCTCCCCACTCGTCAGTCCGCTCGCGGATCCGACCCGGCCCGACCGCGTCATCGCCGCCGACCGCGCCGATCCCTTCGATACCTTTCTCGCCGGACTGGTGGTCTCCGATCTGGAAGCCGCAAAGTCGCGCCTTCACGAGGCGGTCGCGGAACTGGACCCACCCGCCCTTCTCCGGTATCTGAAAGCAAAACGCCGGATCACCCCGACCTTCCGCGAAAGACTCGCCCTCGACGCCATGGCGGCGAGACTCGGCTCGCTTGATCCCGCCGAGGCGTTGGAAATGGTCCAATCCGGCTGGCCACCCGAGGTCGCCAACGCCCTCATCCGGGGTGCCTTCACCACCCTCGCCAGGACCGACCCCGGCGAAGCGGCCCGGCAGGCCCGCGGCCTCACGAATTCGGCTCAGCGCACCGCAGCCATCGATGGCGTGACCGTCCACCTCGCCCGGACCGATCCCACACGCGGTCTCGCTTTGCTCAAATCGACTCCCATGGAGATTGATGCGTGGATCGAAGTGCACGAACACTTTTTCGCCACCTGGTTCGAAACCGATCCTGCTGGCGCGCTCTCCTTCGCAGCAGAGGCCGCCGAGTTCGACGCGACCAGCATCGTCTCAGCCTCCGCCCGGCACGACCCCGAGGCTACTTTCGCCTGGCTGGGAACGCTCAAGAAATTCCCCCGCTCGTTCGCCACCCAAGCCCTCTATCAGTATGGCTTCCGGGATGCCGACGCCGCCATGCGCAAGCTGGAGTCACTCTCCCAGGCCTCTGAGGCGCGCGACTTTCGCTACGCGGAATTCCGAAGGGAAAGCTGGAGCGACGCCCGCATCTTTTCCCAATGGATTGCCCAGGACGCCGAGGCAGCGACCGCTTGGGCGCTCGCGCTTCCCGACTCCGAGGCGAAATCCATCGCCTGCGAAACGATGTTCGCGCAACTCTGCAAGGCCGATGGCAGGCGCGCGGTCGCTTTCCTCGAAACGATGCCCGACGAACTGGCGCGAAGAATGATCCACGGCGAAGGCTTGGCCTACCATCTCGCCTGGGCCCTGCCCGAGGACGCCGTGCGGCTGGGATTGAAATTCGGGAGCCCGGAAAGAGGGATGGCGAGGATGACCTCGGAGTTCTACCGCTGGAGCGCCGTCGACCCCGACGGGGCGGTCGCGTTCCTCCTCCAACATCCCGAGAGCGCGTCCGAAGACTTCGCGGATGTCTGGAAGACCGTGTTCCAAGAAATCAACAAGTCCGATCCCTCCCGTGCCGTTGAGTTGCTCGATTCGGACAAGCTTCCGCCAGGCGTCCGGGATGAGTCCAAAGCCAACTTGATCTCCTCCATGGCGGAATCCGATCCCACCGCCGCGGTCGCGGAAGCGCGGATGGAATCGGAACCCGAGCTGCGTGCCAGACTCCTCTCGCACGCGCTGACGGCACTGGCCAAACGCGATCCCCAAGCGGCGGCAACGGAAGCCCTCGGGGAGACGGATCCAGAACTCCGCCAGCGGATACTCCGCGAGACCCTTTGGCGATGGGCGGACACCGATCCGGCGCGCTTGCAGACCTGGGCGGAATCACTCGACCGCAGCCCGCGCGACGATTTGCAGGACGAACTCGCCCTCGCCAAGCTCGCCACCACCAAGGTTCCTTTCGAAGAAGCTATGGAATCGCTTCGATCATTGGACGGGGAAATGTCCGACTCCGCCCGGGAGGCCCTCGTGGTCCGCGCCGCGGTCCGCGCGCGCAACGACCCGCTCGCCGCCGCGGAATGGGCGAGGGCGTTACCCTCCGACGCTATGCGTGAGGCTGCGGTGCCCGCCGTGGTCGCAAGCTGGATTGCCTTTGATCCTGCGGGAGCCAATGCGTGGGCGTCCGGACTCGACACGTCGGATACGGGTCTGGGGGCTTCCGTATCGACGGCCGTCGGAAGCCACTATCTTCAGGTGCGCATGGCCGACAAGGCCGCGCCGTGGATCGCGAGGATTCCAGACCCGGCAAAGCGCGCGGAGATGATTCAGGCTGCCTTCCCGTATGGTGGGAATCAAAGCGAGATGGCGCAACTTGTCACGGGATTGGAGGCCGCCGGCTTGCCCCAGGCGGAACTCAACGCCTACCGGAAGCTGTATAGTCTGCCGCCGAAATGAATCCCTCCACTCGCACGATGCTCGTTCTCATTCCGGCCTTCGCCGTCGGCCTCATGGCCGGTCACTGGCGCGGCGCAACGGTGAGGGACTCGCCGGAGATCGCGTCCAGCGAATCGGCAACCACCACCCTGGCATCGCCATCCCAACAGGACTTTCCGGTCCTCGCCGATCCCCTTGAACCCTCCGCCCTTGGGCGCGCCCTCATCGCGAAGGCCTGGGAACACTCGTACAAACCCGGGCCCAGACCCGAGATCGATGGCCTCGTCGGCGATCTCGATCAGGACGCCCTCTTCCGGCTCCTGCTGGAGCGCAATGGCATGCGCGAGAACAAGGAAGGCCGACAGATTGAGGAAGCCATCGCCCGCCGCCTCGGCGAACTCCCGGATCCCGAACGCGCCGTCGCCTTCATCCTCTCCGACCGGAAGATCAACTATGAACGCGAGCGTCTTCTGGAAGGGTTGTTCCAATCCTGGGCGGGGCGCGACTCGGCGGCTGCCCTCCGCTCGTTGGAGGGAATCACGAACACCATCCTAAAGGAACATGCCACCGAGGGTTTGGTGGCAGGTCTCGCACAGTCCGACCCCATGTCGGCAGTGAAACTGCTGGCCTCGGCCTGGGGCGACGAACGAGTGCATGCCCATGCGCCCGCCATCGCCGCCGAATGGGCGCTTCGGGATCCGGAAGCGGCGCTCGCCTGGATCGCGAAAATCCCGGGCGCGTCCGGACGCGCCGAGGCCGAACTGAGGGTAGTGACGATGCTCGCCGAAAGGGATCCCGCGCGCGCCCTTGAAATAATCTCGGAGGACATCGACCGTTTCGATGAACATTGGATCGATGTCGCCACCACGACCCTGACCCGCTCCGATCCCGAGGCAGCCTTCCGCTTCGCACGCGCACTTGATGGCGACACGAGTGCCTCGCGAAGCAGGCGCGTCCTCATCATCTGGCGTGAATACGACCCGAAGGCGATGGCGGAATTCTTCACGACCCTCGGACCCGAATCCCGTGAGGCCACCCTCTGGTCGGATTTGCTTCGCACCCTCGCCGAACACGCGCCCGCGTTCCTCGAAGCCTTCGCCGGTAAGACCAGTGAACCGAGCCTCCGGGCCGAGGCATACTCGGAGCTCGCCCTCCAACTCGCGCCAACCGACCTCGAATCAGCCCTTGCCATGGCAGAGCGCATCACCAACTCCTCCGGCGTCCGTGAGGGGGCGTTCCGCGAGGAGACGTTCCACAGAATCCTGATCAGCCACGGCGGGAGCGATCCCATCGCCAGTCTCGCCACCGCTTCGACCCTCGACCTCTCGTCGCGCCTCCGGAGTCTCGCCGTATCCCGGATCACAACCGACTGGGCGGCGAAGGACCCCGACGCCGCCCTCCGCGGCGTCCAGGCGCTTCCTCCGGAAATCCGTGCGACCGGCATGACCGCCGTCCTCGGTCACCTCGCCCGGAGCGAGGCCCGCGAGGCCGCGCGCCTCTTCTCCGATTACCTCGCCGATCCCAACCTCACCGCCGTCGAGCGCGAAGCCATGGATGCGGATCCGAATGCCATCGCCGGCATCTACACCGGCCTCCGCCTCATCGATCCCGCCACCGCCGCCAACTTCGCCCTCACCATTCCGCCCGGCCCCGCCCGCGTCCGCACCTTGTTCGAGATCCACCAGGCCTGGGCCAAAAAGGATGCCCCTGCCGCCGAAAGCGCCCGGCGCTCATGGAACCTCACCTCTGGAGAACTCGCGGATTGGGAGAAACGCCAATGACAAGTCTCACGCCACAAGACGCAGGATCGGTCACGCCAATATCCCCCGCACCACCTCGCCCTCCACATTCGTCAGCCGCCGATCGATGCCGTTGTGGTAGAAGGTGAGCTTCCGGTGGTCGAGGCCGAGGAGGTGGAGGATGGTGGCGTGGAAGTCGGGGATCGTCACCTTGTCCTCGCCGACGAAATAGCCGACCTCGTCGGAGGCGCCGTAGCGGATGCCGGGCTTCACTCCCGCTCCGGCGAGGAAGCAGGTGAAGGCGGTCGGGTGGTGGTCGCGTCCGGGCTTGCCGATCCCCTGCGTCGTCGGGCTGCGCCCGAATTCGGTGGACCAGATGAAGAGCGTGTCCTCCAGCATCCCGCGCTGCTTGAGATCCCGGACGAGGGCGGCGACCGGCTGGTCCATCGTCGCGGCCTGGGCGTCGTGGTTTTCCTTCACGTTCTCGTGGCCGTCCCAGTTGATGCGCGGGCTTCCGAACGATCCGCCGTTGAGGATCTGCACGAAACGCACGCCCCGCTCCAACAGGCGGCGCGCCATGAGACAGTTCCGCCCGAAACCCTTGGTGGCGGGCTCGTCGATCCCGTAGAGCCGCCGGACCGCTTCCGGTTCCGCCGCGAGATCGGTAGCCTCCGGAATGCTCGACTGCATGCGCGCGGCGAGCTCGTAGGAACGCAGCCGCGCCGCGAAGGCATCGTCGCCGGGATGCGTCTCGGCGAAGCGCCGGTTCATGCCCGCGAGCAGCCGCAGGTCGGCCTCGCGCGCGTCGGGAAGGATGCCTTCCGGCGTGTGGAGGTCGGCGATGGGATCCCCGTCCTTGGTGCGGAAGGCGACGCCCTGGTGGTTCGCGGGGAGGAATCCGGAAGTCCAGTTGATCGACCCGCCCGCCGGTAGCCCGCGGGGATCGGGCAGAACAACAAAGGCGGGAAGGTTCTCGTTGAGCGTCCCAAGTCCATAGCTGAGCCAGGCTCCCATGCACGGAAATCCGTTCAGCGTGAAGCCGGTGTTCATCTGGAACGCGGCCGGCGTGTGGTTGTTGCTCTTCGCGAACATCGAACGGACGACACAGAGATCGTCGACGCAGCCCGCGAGGTGGGGCAGCAGGCTGCTCACCCAGGCCCCGCTTTGCCCGTGCCGCTCATAATCGTAGACGCTCTTCATGAGCCGCCCCGGCTGGCCGAAGAAGCCGAGGTTCTCGCCCTTCCCCTCCAGCGTCATGCCGTCCATCCGCTCCAATTCCGGCTTGTAGTCGAAGGTTTCGAGATGACTGACCCCGCCCGCGCAGAAGACCTGCACCACGCGCTTCGCCTTCGGCGCGAAATGCGGCCCGGATTGCGAGGCACCGGCCTTCTCCCGCTGGAGCATCCAGGAAAGCGCGATCGCGCCCAGTCCGCCGCCGGAGTTCCAGAGGAAATGGCGGCGGGAAAACGGAACCGGCTCGTCGGCTGATGGGACTGAGTCGTTAGCGGACATAGAGGAATTCGGTCGAGTTCAGGAGGGCCCAGCAGACGGCGCCCAGTCCGCGTTCCTTCGCCGTCGCCAGGACTTCGGCAAGTTCCTCCTCGTCGGGCGCACGTCCGAAGGCGAGGCGGTAGGCGGCATGGATCGCTGCGGGAAGCTCATCGCCGGACGCCGCCAACGCCCGCTCCGCGAGGTGCCCGGCCTGGCGCTGGACAAAGGAATTGTTCATGAGCTGTAGCGCCTGCAGCGGCGTGGTTGTCATCCCCCGGCGCGGCGTCTTCACCGACGGATCGGGGCAGTCGAAGGCATCGAGCAACGGATCCTTGCCGCTGTTGACGTTGATGCGGTAGACGGTGCGGCGGCTGAATTCCGGCTCCGTTCGATCCACCGGATGGTAGAAGGTCGCGTTGAAGGTCGTGGTCGTGAAGGGGCGGAACCCCGGGCCGCCCATCGCGGGGTTGAGCTGACCGCTGACCGAAAGCATCGCGTCGCGCACGGCCTCGGCCTCGATCCGCCGCGGCGCGAAGCGCCAGAGCAGCCGGTTGTCGGCATCGCGCGAGGCCGCCTCAGCCCGGAACGCGGAGGACTGGCGATAGGTCGCCGAGGTGACGATGAGCCGGTGCAGCGCCTTCACGCTCCACCCGCTTTCGATGAATTTCACCGCCAGCCAGTCGAGCAATGCGGGATGGCTCGGCGGGGTTCCACTTTCGCCCAGATCACTCGGCGTCGGCACGATCCCCTGCCCGAAATGCCAGTGCCAGAGGCGGTTCGCCATCACCCGCGCGGGCAGCGGATTCCGCGGATCGGCCAGCCAAT
>JAHEDC010000222.1 GCA_024641425.1 Verrucomicrobiales bacterium
CTGAAGATAGGGGAGGCGCTGGAATTCGGCGGCCTGTGAGAGGGCCGGGGCGAAGGCGAGGACGAGCGCGAGGAGGGGGGAGGAAGGGAGGGATTTCATGGATTTGGTAGGCTGGGACAAATACCGCCGAAGGGCGGGGGTCGCAACCGCAAAGGCAGCTTCCGCTTGCGGGCCATCGGGGGCTGATCTAGGATTGCCCGAAGCGTGCTTGTGCCTGGCGCGCGCCCCTGCATTTTGGAGATCCTTAAATCACAGCTTCCGGATATCGCCCTTGGCTCCCTGCGCATGGATGGCGTGGAACCGGTTTTCTTCCTGGGGCCCTGCGTGATCGAATCGGAGGAATTCGTATGGGCGCTGGCGCGGTCGCTGAAGGGGATCGCGGACGCTCTTGGTCTGCGCTTCGTCTTCAAGGCCTCGTTCGACAAGGCGAACCGGACATCGGGGGATTCCTTCAGGGGGCCGGGACGCGAGGTTGGCTGCCGGATTCTAGGTGAAATCGGCCGCGAATTGGGCGTGCCGGTGACGACGGACGTGCATTCGCCCGAGGATGTGGAGGTGGCGGCGGAGACGATCGACGTCCTTCAGATTCCGGCGTTTCTCTGCCGCCAGACGGATCTGATCGAAGCCGCCGGGCGCTCGGGACGGGCGGTGAACGTGAAGAAGGGGCAGTTCCTGGCGCCGTGGGACGTGGGAAATATCGCGGCCAAATTGAGGGCTTGCGGGTGTGAGGATTACTTTTTCACGGAACGGGGCGTGAGTTTCGGTTATAATAACCTCGTGGCCGACATGCGCTCACTCTACTGGATGCGGGAGGAAGGATTCCGCGTCGTCTTCGATGCGACGCACTCCGTGCAGCGGCCCGGCGGGCAGGGGGCGACTTCGGGCGGTGATGGGGTGCTGGCTCCGGTGCTCGCGCGGGCCGCGGTGGCCACGGGGTGCGACGGCATTTTCATGGAGACGCACCCCGATCCTTCCAAGGCGCTCTCCGATGGCCCGAACCAGGTTCCACTTTCCCAACTGGCGGGCGTATTGAAAACCCTCCTGAGAATTCATGAAACGCTTCGCTAGCATCCTCTCCAATTTCCCCGGTTTCACGAGGGGGCTTTCGCTGGGCCTCTTCCTCGCAGGGACGATGGCGCGTGCCGAGGACGAGAAACCGGCGAATGCGGCTCGGGAAGGGGCCCAAGCGGCGGTCGCAGCGGACGAGGAGGCCCCAGTGCCGCCGAGGATCCAGGGGCTCGAGATGCTGCCGGAGGGAAAGACAAATCTCGGGGTGCGGCTGCCCGTGTTCGAGGGTGCGAAACAGACGATGCTCTTCAAGGCCGCGGAGATGACGCCCAAGAACAAGGACGAGCTGGACATGAAGGTGGTCGAGATCCGGATTTTGAACGACGAGGGTGCCGAGGATACGAAGATCGTGATGTCCTCCAGCCGTTATCTTGTTTCTGCCGGCCTGCTTACCAGCGACGAGCAAACGGTCATCCACGGCGTCGATTACACGCTCACGGGAGCCTCGATGGACTTCAACACGGAGAAGAAGTACGGGGTGATGCGGGGGCCGGTAAAGATGATTCTCCGAGATATCAACAAATTCACGGCAGGGAAGGAAGAAGGGAAGGTGACCGATGTGAAGGCTGGAACCGACGATGCCGCCCCCTCCGAGACAAGAAAACCCGCAATCGACACGAACGATGAGACCATTTCCCCAAATCCTGAGAAGCAGTAACCGCGGCTGTGCCTTCGGGTGTTTCGCGGCGGCGCTCTTGACGGCCGCCACCGTCGGCGACGTGCTGGCGCAGAAGAAGTCCGGCGTCCGCAAGCCCCGCGATTCCAAGGAAGAGCTTATGGAACGTGCCCGCCAGTTGAAGGACGAACTGCCGGGGCTGAAGGATGCCGCCATGAGCGACGATGACCAGACGCGCGAGGATGTCCGGCGCCGGGCGCTGCAGATCCTTGACGATGCGGTGAGCACCGACATGCAGAAGCAACTCGACGCCGAGGCAAAGCGGCTCTCCGATGGCAAGCAGTCGTCGGCCTCCGAGAAGCTGGAAACGGCGCGGAAACTGGCGGACAAGGTGCGGGACGAGGCTCCGGCGGACGCCAGGAAGCTGCTCGACGAGGTTCCGAGGGCCATCAGGGAAGCGCCCGCCGGGACGGGCGGCTCCGCCGCGGAAGACGGGAGCGGAGACCGCTTCGACGGGATGTTGGTCAAGGCGACCGACGGAACGACGATCCGAGTGCCGGGCATTCAGGTCGCGGCCCAATTCACGGGGCAGGTCGTTCCGGTGGAAGGTAACGGGCCTGCTCCGGGGCCGAAACCCGCGCCCCGGGTCAAGAAACTGACCAAGGCGGAGAAGCAAGCCCAATCGGGCGTCGTCGAGATCGAGTGCGAGGGGAGTGCGGTTTTCAGTTCGAATGGAGAGAATCCCGAAGCAGGGGGCACGGGGCCCCGCGTCATTATCTTCAATGACAAGGTGCGCATCACGAGTTCGGACACCAAGATCTTCTGCGACAAGCTTATCGTCTACATGCTTCCCGAACCGGAGGATGCGGCGAAAAAGCCGGGCGGAGAGGGGCTGGGAGGAGGGTCGATCGATCGCGCCGTTGCCACGGGGAGTGCGGTGGTCGTCCGGCAGCAGAAGCCCGACGGGAGCCTCCGGATCGCGCAATCGCGGAAGGCGACCTACTACAACAACGGGGATGTGATCCTCGAGATAAACCCGCAGGTACAGGACGGTCTGGATTTCACGATCGCGACCGACCCTTCCACGGTGATTACCCTTCCGGGCGACCGATCGAAGAAGGCCGTTGCCAAAGGGCCGAACAAGACCCGCATCATGGTTCCGTCGAATGACGGGGACGGCACCCTTTTCAAGGGTTCGAATTAGTTGGCAGCGCCCCTTAGGCCTTTCTCCCCCCGATTTCATGCAAGTCCACGACGAGGAATATCCGACGGCAGCCAAGCCCGGTTCGCGCCCCGAAGGCGTCTTCGAGGCCCGGGAACCGCAGGCCCAGATTCCGCCGCTCGAACCGATCAAGGCGCCTCCGCTCGAGCCCGTGGGCGCGTCGCAACCCCTGCGCACCCCTCAGTCCCCCACCGCATTGCCTCCCCGGCGAGTTGCCTCCGAGGTCTCGGATCCGGATTCCGCGCCTTCACCACCACTGGCAGCGCATTCGGCGCCCATGGAAAAGCTGGTGTCGGCGCCGGTCTCGGCTCCGCCGGTGACGAGACACCGGACGCCCGCCGAGGTGATGGAAATGGAACCCGAGCAAGTCATTCGTCACCGGCCCAGGCAGCCCGTCGAGCAGCACAGGGTGGAAGAAACGGAAGCCCCGCGAGACGCGGCGCTTCAGTTCGCGCCCAACGAACAGAGACAGATCCTCCTGCACACCCATGGACTGAAGAAAGTCTACGACGGCCGAGCGGTCGTCAATGGGGTGGACGTGAACGTTCGCGAGCAGGAGATCGTGGGACTTCTCGGACCGAATGGCGCGGGAAAAACGACGAGCTTCTATATGATTGTCGGCCTCGTGCAGCCGACGGGCGGGCGGGTCCTGTTTGACGGGCACGAGGTCTCGAACGAGCCGATGTACCGGCGCGGCCGCATGGGAATGGGTTACTTGCCCCAGGAGGAGTCGATCTTCCGCAAGCTTACGGTGGAGGAGAATATCATGGCGGTGATGGAGACCCAGAAGGACGGCCTTTCACGTTCCGACCGCCGGGAGCGTTGCCAGGCGCTGATGCGGCGCTTCGGGATCGAGAAACTCGCGCGGAATGTGGCCATCACGCTCAGTGGAGGCGAGAAACGCCGCCTGACGATCGCCCGTTCGCTGGTGACGAATCCCAAGCTGCTCATGCTTGACGAGCCCTTCAGTGGCGTCGATCCCATTGCGGTCGGGGAAATCCAGGAGATCATCCGCGATCTTCGAAGCCAGGGATTGGCCATTCTCATCACCGACCACAACGTGCGGGAGACCCTCGGAATCGTCGATCGGGCCTACCTGCTCTTCGAGGGAACGGTGCGCCGCGAGGGAACGCGCGATTTCCTGATCAATGACCCGCTCAGCCGTGAACTTTACCTTGGCGAGCGATTTAGGATGTGACGCGCCGTCCCGGATGGGCGGGCGCGGCGGGCCCTTGTGGCCGGAACGTTCCCCGTTGACCCTATCGGAGCAACAGTCTTAGTATACAAATAACGAATTTCACCCCTAGAGAATCCAACAAGTTAGAAAGGAATCCTCCATTATGCAGACCCAGAATGTGAACCTCCCTATCACAGTCACCGGACGCCACGTCAGTATTACCGAGCCCATTCGCGATTACGCGCACAAGAAGATCGAAGGGCTCCATCTCGACTACCCGAAGATCATCGAGGCCCGCGTCATTCTCGATGTCCAGAACTACCGTCACATTGCCGAGATCATTCTTTTCTGCGCGAACCATATCCACATCGAGGCGAAAACCGAGACCGACAATATGTACGCCTCGATCGACGAGACGATCAGCAAGATCGCCCGGCGGATGCGCAAGTACAAGACCCGCCTTCTCAAGTCGCATCGGCCGCGCGAGGGAGCGATCCGGCATCTGGAAGAGCACGTTTATACTCCGGCCGCCATGGAGGCCGAGCATGAGGAGATCGAACCTGTCATCGTTCACAAGGAGAACTACCGTATCCGCCCGCTCTTCACGGACGAGGCGATCATGGATCTGGAACTCAGCGAGCGCAGTTTCGTGGTCTTCAAGAACGCGAAGAACGAGCGGCTAAGCATCGTTTTCCGGCGGAGCGATGGTGATTACGGAATCATCGAGCCGAATGTCGAGTGATCCGGCGGCGGAGCGGTCCCGAGGGTCGCTCGCCGGAAGCCAGAGACAAACCGAGCCATGCCATGCCGCCACGTGTAGGCAATGTTAAGATCCGTGAATCGCTGACGGTGGGAGAGTTCTTCCAGTGGCAGAGTGAGGCGCTCGGACTTTCCCTCGTAGGCTCGGACATCGGCTTCCATCGCAGAATCCGGGAACCCACGATCAACCGACCAGGCCTGGCGCTGGCCGGATTTTTCACCTATTTCGCTTTCCGGCGCATCCAGGTCATCGGGAACTCGGAGCGATCCTACCTTAACAGCCTGCCTCCAGAAGCGGCGCGGGCGCGATTCCGGGAACTTTGCGCCCGAGAGATTCCCTGTATCGTCGTCTCGCGGGGAAAGAATCTGAGCCAGGATTTGCTCGGTATCGCGGAGGAAGTCGGGATTTCCGTTTTCCAGACCACGATGATCTCGATGAAATTCATCAACGCGGCGACCATCCGGTTGGAAAGGGATTTTGCGCCCACGACGACCGAGCACGGCTCCATGGTCGACGTGCAGGGAATCGGCGTGCTGATTCGGGGCGAGAGCGGTGCGGGAAAAAGCGAGACGGTCCTTGGTTTGATTGAGCGGGGGGCGAGTCTGGTGGCCGATGATTTCGTGATTTTCCGTGCGATCGAGGGGCGCGAGTTGACGGGCTCGGCGCGTGAGTTCGGGCGCAGCCACATGGAGGTGCGCGGTCTCGGGATTATCAATGTTGCGGCGCTTTATGGCATCGCCGCGATCCGTTTTGAAAAGAGGATCGATCTGGTCATCTCCTTGAAACCGATGGAGCATATCAATGAACTGGAGCGCTTGGGGCTGAAAAAAAAGGAATACACGATTCTCGGGATGAAAGTGGCCCATATCGAGCTGCTGGTCGCGCCGGGACGGGATATGGCGCATCTTGTCGAAGTCGCCGCCCTCGACCAGAAGCTCAAGGCGCTCGGGCATGACACGGCGATTGAATTCGACAAGAAGTTATTGAAATACATGCAGGAACAGCGCATGAGTTAGGCCTTCGGCGCCCTTCGGGGTACCACCGCATCGTCATGGAAACCCAATCCAACAGCCAGAGCCGGGAATTCGTCATCAGCAACAAGCTGGGCCTCCATGCGCGCCCGGCCGCGATGTTCGTCAAGACGGCTTCGCGCTTTCCCTGCGAGATCTGGGTCGACAAGGACGGGGAGCAGGTCAATGGGAAGAGTATCATGGGCCTGATGATGTTGGCCGCTGCCAGCGGCGCGCGACTGACGGTGAGCGCGGAGGGAGACGAGGCCGTCGAGGCGCTCACCGCAATCGAGGAGCTGATCACGAGCGGATTCCAGGAGGATTCCTGAGGTTTCCGCCATCGCGAGGCCGTGAGGGTTTTGGGGGCGGATCGAGGCCCCTTGTTTGGCGGGGGGACGGGAAAGGATTCGCGGGGCCTTTTCCCTGTTCTCGGAGAAGTTGGCCACCGTATCGGGAGAGATTTTGGCGCAGGACTGGAGGCGGAGGTTCCTTGATCGGACGCTTGAGGGTTCCTCGTTAGGCCCGATGGCAAAGGGTGCGATCAAACGAAATGGGGCCGCGGTGGGTAAAGGATGAAATTGCGCTCCCTTGTGGGTGCGAGGAACAAGGTGGACTTGTTCCCGAGATTCCTGCATCATGGTGAAAGTGAAGATTTCCGAATCAATTTCGATCCTCCGCCATCGATGAGTGACAGCCCCCCCACCACGCCTTGCGACGAGGGCGGTGAAACACGCCATCAGGGGATTCCCGTTTCGCCGGGGATCGCCCGGGGCGTGGTCGTGGTGCGCAGCGATGGATTTCTGGAGCCCGTATCCTATCGAGTCCGAGCCGAGAGGGTTCCGAGCGAATTGGATCGCTTCGAGGCGGCATTGGTGCAAACGCGGGGGGAGATCCATGAATTGCAGCGGGAGATTCTCCAGAGCGGGCGCAAGAGTGAGGCGAGCATCTTTGACGCGCACCTCCTGATTTTGGAGGACAGAAGCGTGCTCGACGAAGTGAGCGCGTCACTGGAGAAGGAACGGTGGAACATCGAGACGGTCTTTTTCAGGGTGATGCGACGTTTTATGGACTCGCTTCGGAGCATCGACGACCCCTATTTGCGCGAAAGGGTTATCGATATCGAGGACGTGGCCAAGCGTGTCTTGCGGAAATTGGCTCGTGGGGGCGATGCCATGGAAAAAACGGTAGGACATGCCCATATTCTGCTCGCTTTGGATTTGACTCCCTCGGACACGGCGGAGATGGACGCGGAACTGGTGCTGGGATTTGCCACGGAAATGGGGAGCGTGACCTCCCATACGGCCATTGTGGCACGCTCCATGGGGATTCCGGCCGTTGTGGGCCTGCATGGTATTCGTGAGAAAGTGCACACGGGTAGGACGATACTCCTCGACGGCTATAGTGGCCTTTTGATTGTCGATCCCACGGAAGAGACCCTCGCGCAATACAGTGAGCTCGAGAGGGCGAAGAGTGCGGTGGTGGAGAAACTGGTCGAGCTCCGCCATACCAGGGCGCGGACGTCGGATGGAATGGCGATCACCCTTTCCGCGAACATCGAATTCGCGCACGAAAGCAGTGCCGTGGTCGATTCAGGGGCGGAGGGGGTTGGGCTCTACCGCACCGAGTTCTTCTACATGAATCCCCGAGCCCTTCCCGGTGAGGACGAGCAGGCCGAAAACTACGCGCGGGTTGTCTCTGCGGTGAATCCGCACGGCGTCATCATCCGGACCCTAGACATCGGTGGGGACAAGATGCCGGTGGAGGGAGTGGCATACCAGGAGGCGAACCCCTTTCTGGGGTGGCGCGGGATCCGGATGTCCCTGGAACTTCCGGATCTTTTCCGCTCGCAGGTCCGTGCCATTCTCCGGGCGAGCGCCGTGGGCAAGGTCCGCATCATGTTTCCCCTCATCTCCGGGTTGGAGGAAATCCGGAAAGCCAGGGCGCATGTCGAGAGTTGCAAGGACGAGTTGCGGAAGCAAGGAGTCCCCTTTGACGAAGAAATCCAGATCGGAGCCATGATAGAGGTGCCGAGCGCGGCGGTCATCGCCGACCAACTTGCCGCCGAAGTCGACTTCTTCAGCATCGGCACGAACGACCTGATCCAATATACGCTGGCCGTGGATCGCGTGAATGATCGGGTGGCAGGGTTATACCAACCCGAGCATCCCGCGATCATGCGGCTGTTGAAGCAAATCGTCGACGCGGCCCATCAAGGCAATATCTGGGCCGGTCTGTGCGGGGAAATGGCGGGAGACATCCATCTCACGCCCTTTCTTGTGGGCATTGGCATTGATGAGTTGAGTGTGTCGCCGAGTCTGATTCCGAGGGTCAAGAGCGCGGTGCAGAAGCTTGAGGCCGCCGCATGCCGCACCCTCGCATCCGAAGTGCTCTCGCTGAACCGCTCAGCCGATATTCGCGAGCGTTGCAAGGGCATCGCGATGGAACACTACCCTGAACTGCTGATTTGATTGGGCACCTCATCCGATTCCCATGCGCTCGCTTCTTCCCTCCAGTTGTTACCGCCGCCGGTCAGTGATCGCGGCATTCCTGCCGGGCGCAGGCGGCCGTATCATCTTGCTGGGTTGCGGCCTCCTTTTCTTTTCCTCGATGGGAAGGGCGCAGACGAATCCCAAAGCCAAACTCGAGGTCACGGCCGAGCTTTCCCATGCCCCGGGAGGCATGACCATCACACCGAGCGGGAACATCGTTCTGAGCCTCCACCAATTCCAGCAAGCGAACGAGCGCGTCGTGGAGATTACTCCGGAAGGAGAAGTGAAATCCTTCCCGACCCCCGATATTAGTCTCGGCACCAACAAGCCGATCCTCTCCCTTGACGCCGTTCTTGGCGTCAAGACCGACAAGAAGGGCATCGTCTGGATGCTCGACAACGGCCGCCGTAGCGAAACGCTTCCGAAGCTCGTGGCCTGGAATCCCAAGGAGAAAGAGCTTGTGCGCGTCATCTACATTCCTCCGCCGGCCACGATTCCCAGCTCATTTTTGAATGACATCGCGGTCGATCCGGAAAAGCCCTTCATTTACATTACCGACCCGGCCGATGGACAAGACGCCGCGCTTATTGTGGTTGATCTCGATACCGGTCTCTCCCGACGGGTGCTTCAATCCCACTACAGCGTCCAGCCGCAGGACATTCCCTTTGTTATCGACGGACAGGCCATTGAGGTGCTCCGTCCGGACGGCTCGATGGTGAAACCCTTCTCAGGCGGGAATCCGATCGCGGTGGATGGCAAAGGTGACTGGCTTTACTTTGGTCCGATGATCGGGCGCTCGCTCTATCGAGTGGCCACCCGGCATCTCCGCGATCTTTCCCTCAAGCCTGTCGAACTCGCGAGTCGTGTCGAGGGATACTCGGAAAAGCCGATCTGCGATGGAATTGCCATCGACTCGAAGGGGAACATCTTCATCTCCGATATCGTGGGCAAGGCGATCGGGATCGTCGACGAGAAGTCGCGGAAGTACGAGATCTACGTGCGGCACGAACAATTCCTCTGGCCGGATGGACTCTGTTTCGGGAACGACGGGCGCTTGTATTTTTTCGCGAGCCAGCTTCAGAATACCCCGACTTTCTCGAAGGGAAAGGACGGGACCCGCCCCCCGTTTCTCATTTTCAAGATAAAGATTCCCTGAAGGCACCCCCGGGCGGGGAATTCCGAGATATCCATGAACACCGAACACTTCGATCTCGTCGTCATTGGCGGAGGGCCCGCCGGAATGAGTGGAGCGAACGCCGCCGCCATTTTCGGGAAACGCGTCGCGCTTGTGGAAAAGGAAATCCATATAGGCGGTGCCGGGATTAACTCGGGAACGGTGCCGAGCAAGACGCTCCGGGAAACCGCCCTTGCCCTCTCGGGGTGGCGTTCTCGGCGCCTTTTCGGAGTGGACCTTTCGTTGCGGCGGGAAGCGACCATTGGCGATTTCATGCGGCATGAGACACGGGTCACCTCGACCGAGAGGCGGCGCATGGAGGCGCAATTGCGCGAGTTCCATGTGACCCGATTCAACGGTGAGGCCGCCTTTGAGG
>JAHEDC010000680.1 GCA_024641425.1 Verrucomicrobiales bacterium
CGAAAGCGAAACGGGGCGAAATGCGATCGAGATCAACTCGATGACCCCGACGAAGAGGAAGATGGGAAGCAGGCACATCGCCATGATTCCCTTCATGCCTCCCTTCGGCGCGAAGACATGCTTGATGAATCCTATAAGGCCCACCTCAGCCAAGGTGATGAAAAGCCACACCAGCATAAACGTCACCGCAATGCCGAGTGTCATGTTCAGATCAGCGGTCGCGGGGCGAAACAACGGAGTGAAGTCATGCGAGGCCGGATCCAAGGTCAGTGGACCGACACGCTCTCCGAAACCGATCGTCCCGACGCCGGGAATGAGACCGAACCAGTTCGCGGTGACGACAAAGAGAAAGATGGTCGCTAGCAGGGGAAACGCTCTCGGCGCAACCTTCGGCCCGACGATGTTCTCGACCTGCCCGTAGAGGAACTCCACAATGAATTCGAAGAAATTCTGCATCCCGGTGGGCACGGCCCGAATCTTCCGGGTCGCCTTCCGGGCGAGGAACATAAGACCGAAGAGCACGATCAACGCCACGAAGATCGAATTGGTCAACCAGCCGAAGAAACCGGGAAAGGATTGCGCGTCGATTGAGACCGCCAGAAGGCCCGGCAGGGTCACGAAACTAGATTCTCCAGTGAGGGTCAGCATGAATTCGGGCTGAAAAAGTGGGCGCCATGTTTCCGCCTCTTACCCTCCAGGTATCGAAAGTGGCCTGGAAAAGGGTTTTTGGCAGATTGGGCTCCCAGTAAATCACCTCTGCTTTTTTTCGCAAGACCTATTTGTGAAATATTTCACAAAGTCTGGTTCCTCTTTGATGATCAACGCCCCGCCCCAATTCTCCACACGATTTTCGGCCTAGAAAAAGACCTACCTTATCCCTTGATCATCAAGCTGAAAAAATATTTTTGAATTTACCGGTGAGCTTCCACTATATTGAAAGTGTTGTCTCGAAAAGGAGCCGCCTTGGCGTTTTTTTGGAGAAATATTGAACATTGTGCTCAGTCAACACACGAAACCGAACGCGTATCGAGACGCGCATCTTATAAGTAATCCGAAAATCGGCCTCGAACTGCCACCACCTCGGTGATGGAAGTGAAAATCGGTAGCCCACCTAAAATACCTCGTTATGACAATCAGAACATCGCTTCGCCGTTTTCCTTCGATCCTCTGCGCAACCTTCCTCTGCGCGGCTGCTCCCCTTACCCAAGCGGGCGATGTAGAAGGCGTGCACTTCCCGGATTCGGTCCAGTCCGGCGAGCAGGGCCTTGTCCTTAACGGGACCGCGCTCCGCACCAAATGGGGATTCAACGTCTATGCCGCGGGTCTTTACGTGACCGAGCGCACTCAGGACGAGGACGTTATCATGAAGAAGGATCGAGGCTGCAAGCGGGTTCAGATCGCCATGCTCCGGGAAGTGAGCGCGGATAAATTCAACTCCAGCATTGAAGAAAGCATTGAGGGTAATCTCAGCGACACGGAAAGGCGCCTCTTCGATGGCGAGTTGAAGGCGTTCCTCAAGTGCTTCTCCCACGGGGCGTCCCTCAAGAAAAGTAGCGTGGTCAACATTGATTATGTTCCCGAGCAAGGAACCGTCGTGAGCGTAGACGGCCACGTTCACAAACTGATTCCCGGCAATGAATTCTACCATGTCCTGCTCCGTCTCTGGATCGGGAATCCCACCCAGGAGTCCATGAAGCCGGGCCTCCTCGGAAAGGCGGGCTAGCGGTCTTTCCCAAACGATTGTCCGGGGCGGACAGCATGGCGCATTGAGAGAGCTTGACGGAGAACTCATCCGTCGATAAAACTCGTGGCCCATGCGTGCGAAAAAGCTCACTTTTATTCTGCTTGCCCTGTCCCTCTGGGCGGTGGGCTGCACGCACTACGCGCAGGTTCAAAAGCGCTCGATCGAGGATGTCACAACGACTTCCGAACAGAAGGCACTCTTGAAGTCCCTGAAGGGGCTCGAGGGGAAACCCCTTGCCAGGCTGGGCGCGCTCCTTGATGCTGCGGACGCGGCGCGTATTCGCCTCGCGGCTTCCCCGACCGACACCCTCACCCAGTCCAATTATAATTTCGCCGTCTCGAGGATCATGGAGATCATCGAGGAGGAGCATCTTGCACCCTGGGACGCTCCGGTCGCCTGCCCTTCCTCGTCCGATGAGTCCTGGCAGTTGAGTCTGACCGCTCCCGATCCGCGTCCGGAGTATCGCCCGTCCAATTTCGAAATCCTGCCCGCCGATCGATACGATTTCAAAGGCAAGCTCGTCGGAGAAAGGATTCTCAAACAGGGGCTCGGAGCTCCCGTCGTTGTCGTGGGCAAGGACCTCGACTTCACCAAATACGACCAGTTTGCCCAAGGAAAACAGGTCTTCTACGGACTTACTTCCACGGTCAATTTCGAGGGACGAAACTGCAACATCGAGATGCGGGATCCCCTCGATGAGGAAACCGTCCCCTTCGACGGGCAGGTTTATCCACTTGCGGCCGACTTCCAATCGCCGCTTGCACTGGCCCTGGCGGAGCTTAATCCCGAAAAAAAGGAGCTGGCCGGAATGTTCAAGCCGGACATGTATGAGGGAGCCGCCAGGCTGGCCCGGCTCCAGCGTTACAATCCGAACAAAATTCCGGTCGTCTGCATCCACGGACTCGGGAATTCTCCCTCGACGTGGGCGCCCGCG
>JAHEDC010000681.1 GCA_024641425.1 Verrucomicrobiales bacterium
CACCGCGAACTGGGAATCCGCTCCCCTCGCCGAGCGGGAAGCCTTTCCGAATCTCGTTCCTGAATTCGTCATCGAACTCGTTTCCCCCTCCGATACCCTTTCCAAACAAACCGCCAAGATGGAAGAATACGCCGCCAACGGCGTCCGCCTCGGCTGGCTCATCATCCCCGCGACCCGCGAAATCCACGTCTACCGACCGGATCAATCGGAACCCGAAATCCACGTCGCGCCCCTCACTCTCGAAGCCGACCCCGAAGTTCTCCCGGACTTCAAACTCGATCTTGAGGTGCTTTGGTGAATCGCTCGTAGCTTTGCTTTTCAAACCTGAAAGCTGCCCCCAGCAAACGGTCCTATAATACCCGGCAAGATCATCCGCGAGCGCCGCGAAACATCCCTCTAGCCCCACCTCGGTGCCTGACGAAACGTCGAGCACTCAGTGATCTATAAGACCACGAATCCTGAACCGTGGAGATTCCTCAACTGCCGTATCCATATCATTCTCAATGGGTAGAAGTGCGTCGTCTTTCATGAGGGCAAGAAGTTCTACCGTCTTCACGAACAGGGGGTGCCGTTTTCCAAAGCCCTCCACGATAAGGGAATCACGATACCGCTCGATCATCGCTATGACTTCCCCACGGTGTTCTGATTCTCGAAGGCGTTCAACTTCCGTTCTTAGATGTGCCCGATAGGATCCGGCTTCTTTCTCCTTGGTCGCTGCTTCCCATTTTCCATATTGGTAACGCAAGCTCGCGATTTTCCAAATCGCCTGTGCGATCCCCGTTGAACGCAAATCAAGGGCTTGGGCGAGCCGCTCCTCCGCTTCCCGAACCTTCTCTGGATATCTCCGCGAATCGAAGACGATGATAATATCAAAGGGCTCAACCGATTGGTCAGCTAGTTCCTTCCCATGTTTGCTCGGGTAAATCGTTACCATCTCGCGGTCGCGATAAATCGTGATTCGAAGGGCTGATCCGAGATCACCTTCCAACTCAACGCCGGCGCTCTGGAGCGCTTCTTTGAACGAAGCCTTACCCTTCTCGACGTTTGCGATGCCCGGTTCAGGGACATCACCTTCGATCGTAAACGGTATCGAATCTTGATCTCCATCGACCAATCGAGGGGATTCCCCTTCATCAGCGAACGTGATGTCCATTGTCCAACTTTGGACGGCAATCAGAAACAATGCACAGCGAAGGTATTGGGGCATCATCGCAATGGTTAAGATCTCACTCCAGAACTTGAAGGGGTAGGAGCCTTCCCGCAAGGAGAATGGCAAACAATCGAGGGCCGAACTGTCTTTCCTTGGAGAAACTCAAGTAGACCCAAAGCACAGGATAGGTGGTGCATGCCAACAGACAGCCACTGGAGTGCCATGGTCGACAAGTCTGCCCATCGAGCTTCACCGGAATACCTCTCCCTCGCACGGAGGGCGGACAGGTCTGGCTCATGGAACGCAAAGAGCGACTTCCCAGCGATGGAAAGTCGCTCGCGAATGGACGCCGCACAGAGAGTCCGACGCTAGATGAACTCGTTGATGAGATTCTCCAGGAACTCCTGACGCCCGCTCGGCGTGGTCGGCTCGACGCCGCCGAGGATGTAGGCTTCGAGATCGGCGAGGCCGACGCTGCCGACCTCGATCTTCGCCCCGAGCCCGCTGTCGAAGGAGCTGTAGCGCTGCTTCTTGAAATCGGCCCAGCGACCGTCGTCGAGGATGGCCTGCGCGGTCTTGAGGCCGCGGGCGAAGGCGTCCATGCCCCCGATGTGGGCGTGGAAGAGATCGACGGGCTCGAAGCTCTCGCGGCGGCACTTGGCGTCGAAGTTCAGGCCGCCGGACTTGAAGCCGCCGTCGCGGAGGACGCAGAGCATGATCTGCGTTGTGAGGTAGACATTGGTCGGGAACTGGTCGGTGTCCCAGCCAATGAGTTCGTCGCCGGTGTTGGCATCGACCGAGCCGAGCGCTCCGGCCGCCATCGCGACCTCCATCTCGTGCATCATCGAGTGCCCGGCGAGGGTGGCGTGGTTCGTCTCCAGATTGAGCTTGAGGTGATCCTTGAGCCCGTATTCGCGGAGGAAATTCAGACAGGCCGCGGAGTCGGAATCATACTGGTGCGTGGAGGGCTCGCGCGGCTTGGGCTCGATGTAGAACTGCCCGGTGAAGCCGATCGCCTTCGCGTGATCGACCGCCATGTGGAGGAAGCGGGCGAGGTGGTCGAGTTCGCGCTTGATGTCGGTGTTCCAGAGCGTCGAGTAGCCCTCGCGACCGCCCCAGAAAGTGTAACCCTCGCCGCCGAGGCGGTGCGTGACCTCCAGCGCCTTCTTCACCTGCGCGCCGGCGTAGGCGAAGACGTCGGCATACGGGCTCGTCGCCGCGCCCTGGTTGTAGCGGGGATGGGCGAAAAGACAGGCCGTGCCCCAGAGGAGCTTCTTGCCCGTGCGCTTCTGTTCTTCCTCGAGAACGTCGGCGACGGCATCGAGGTTGGCGTTGCTCTCGGCGAGGTTCTTCCCTTCCGGAGCCACGTCCCGGTCGTGGAAGCAATAGTAGTCGACCCCCAGCTTCTCCATGAACTCAAAACAGACGCGGACGCGGTTCTGCGCGTTCTCGATGGAGTCGGTGCCATCATCCCAGGGACGCAAAGCCGTGCCGCCGCCGAAGGGATCGGACAAGGGATTGCGCATC
>JAHEDC010000223.1 GCA_024641425.1 Verrucomicrobiales bacterium
TCCCTGCGGCCCGTCATCGTGCCCAGGCATCCGCTTTCGGTGGCCAGTCCCTGCCCGCGAGTTCGTCGGGCAGTTGCTTCGGGTTGACTGGGTAGATAAGGGAAAGATCCATTGCGGACTTTGATCCTTGGAGGAATTCCAATTCCTCCGGAGCGCCCAGAATGAGCCAGAGCACGTCTTCGTCGGTGTCGTTGAACACCTGCCGCAAGAGCTCCGGCCCGACATGGACGGCTCCGTATTTGGGCACGGTCAGGGTCTCGTCGCCCACACGGAGGCGTCCCGTGCCTTCCAGCACAAAATAGAATTCCTCGGAGCGGATGTGCTTGTGAAGCGTGTTTGCACTCATCGGCGGCAAGCGCCAGAGCCGCGCCCCGAGATTCTCGCTTCCCGTGCGCTCCAGATAGTCCGCGTTCGGGATCCGCATCAGGTTCGACGGACGCCAGTCGAGATCCTCCGGCTTGATGAGGTGGTAGCCTTGGGTGGGGTTCATGGGGTTTCCCCGTCAACCATGGCGGATCTTCTGGTGAAAGCAAACAGCGCGCGAATTCCTGGCGGACGTCGGTTCCGCGTGCTTCGAGTGTCCTTGGATGGCTGCGGAGCAACGATGCTCCCCCCCATGCCATATCACCGGGATGGTGCGACAACTTTCCTGCCAACCTTGCGGTCGATTCCCTGTCTTTTTCCGCCTCTCCGAGGACGCTTTCAACCTTTCTTCATGCCCTGAACGGCCTCCGCTGCCAACTCGGCCTCGAAATCCGCCTCCAGTTTCGCCTGAAGCTCTTCCTCGCTCATCTCCTCGGCTTCCTCGGCAGCGGCTTCCTCGGCAGCCTGCTGTGCCGCGAGCTTCTCGGCTTTGGCCTCTTCGCGCGCGATGCGCTTGTCGAGCTTTTTCTGTTCTCTTTCTCGGCGTCTGTAGTCTTTGCTTGGTGTGGAGGCCATCGGTGTTACTTCTGGTTGGTCGCGAAAAGGTGTTCCCGATCGTTCGGGTGGCGGTGTTTGCCGTGGGGCGTCCTCCATACGGTTCGATCACTGACCGACGCAAGGGAAATCTGAGAAAGGATGGGGGAAGCGGTAGAACGTGGAGACGAGGGCACACCCTTTCAGGACTTGATTCTTGATCCGCGTTTTTACACGAAAGGGCCCCCGAATGACTGGATTCCGTGATTGAAATACGACGTCCTAGCCTTTTCAATCCTTTCGTGGGATCGCATCCCGTGCCTACGTTACACTCCGGTAGCAAGGCGTCGAAATACCAACCCCATCCCTCCATGACCCGAAAAAGAGCCCGATTCCAACAAGCCTTCGTCACAATGATTCTCGCCACCGTGCTCGTTTCCGGAGCGCGGGCGCGCACCTGGATTAGCGCCGATGGCACGAAAACCTTCGAGGGTGACCTGCAATCGTATGATGAGGCGACCGGCGCGGTCGTGGTCATCGCGCGCGGCGGCTCGAAGATGAACTTCAAGCAGGACGTCCTGTCCGCGGAAGACATCGCCTGGCTGAAGAGCCAGAGCCCGAAATCCTCCGGCGAAGTCAAGGAACTGCCGGAAGTGCTTCCCGATCCCGACGACAAGGAAGCCGACATGAGCAAGCCGGTGCAGGTTTACATCCTGCTGGGCCAGTCCAATATGCTGGGCATGGGGAGTGTGGCGTCGCTGGAGAGTGCGATCAAAACGAAGGAGAAATATCCTTACCTTGTCGATGAGGCCGGCGGCTGGACCGTGCGGAAGGATGTCCGCAATGTCTTCATGATGACTTTCAAGCTCCAGCACAACGACTGGATGAGCGTGACGAATCGAAACAAAGTCGGGCCGGAATACGGTATCGGGCATATTCTCGGGTATGTCACGGAAGCTCCGGTCATGATCCTCAAAAGCTGCATCGGCAACCGCAGCCTCGGGTGGGATCTCCTTCCTCCGGGCAGCGAGCCCTATGAGTTCGAAGGCAAGATGGTTCCAGGCTACCGCGGAACTCCGAGCAATCCCAAGGGCAATGGCGAAAAGGTTACCGGTGAATGGTACGCCGGGAAGCAGTATGACGACGATGTCGATGGGGCGAAGCAGATCCTTTCCGATCTCGGCAAATACTATCCGGGCGCGACGAAATACGAAATCGCGGGATTCTTTTTCTGGCAGGGTGCCAAGGATACCGGCAACGCCGAGAACTCGACCCGCTACGAGAAGAATCTCGTTCAGTTCATCAAGCAACTGCGTCTCGATTTCGAGGCTCCGGACGCGAAATTCGTCGTAGCGACCCTCGGCCAGACCAAGAAAGGCGCCAAGGGCAACGAAGGACTGGTGCTCGACGCCCAGCTCGCGGTTGACGGCGGAACCGGCAAGTATCCGGAATTCAAGGGCAACGTGATCTCCGTCTATACCAACCCCTTCTGCCATGGCGGTAGCGCCAACGGCCACTACGGTGGGAATTCCGAAACCTATATGGATATCGGCGAAGCCATGGGGCGCGCGATGGTAGAGTTGATGGGCCAATGAACCCTGTCCTCGTGACCGAAGGAATATCCCTCCCCTCATCGTTTGCCCGCCGTGTATCCCTCACACTGGCGATTGCCCTCCCGCTCCTTGCCGCCTCGAAAGGCGAGGACGAGGACGGGTATGAACTGGATGCCGATACCCGGATCACCCTGCCGCACGGGTTCGATGCGGAACTTCTCTATGAGGTTCCTCCCGCGCAGGGATCCTGGGTAGCGATGGCTTTCGATCCCAAGGGGCGGCTCATCGTGTCCGACCAGGATGACAAGGGGGTTTTCCGGGTAACCCTGCCCAAGGAAGGAGCACCGGCTTCGACGGTCGAGGTTGAGAGCCTCAAGGGATTTCCGTATCTTCCCATCGATTGGGGACGCCGCCGGGTGGGTGGCGCGCTCGGGTTTCTCTACGCCTTCGACAGCCTCTACATGTCCTCCATGAAAGGGTTCTACCGCATCAGGGATACCGACGGAGACGACACCTTCGATGAATTCACGCTGCTGAGGAAACTGGGGGTGGGTTACGAACATTCGGCGCACTCCATCATTGTCTCGGAGGATGGAGAAGCGCTCTATCTGGTGAGTGGAAACCACTCCCCTTTGCCCGAGGGGGTCCCGAGTCTGCAACCTCCCGTCTGGCAACAGGATTCCCTGCTCGCGGCGATGCCCGATCCCATGGGGCATGCCGTGGGCATCCGCCCTCCCGCCGGGTGGGTCTGCCGCATCTCACCCGATGGGAGCGATTGGAAAATGATCGCCTCCGGCTTCCGCAATGCCGTCGATCTCGCCCTCAATCGGGAAGGCGAACTCTTCACCTTCGATTCGGATCTGGAGTTCGACATCGGCAGCCCCTGGTATCGGCCGACGCGTGTCAACCACGTCACCTCGGCATCAGAGTTCGGGTGGCGCCACGGCTCCGCCAAGTGGCCGGAGTATTTCGCTGACAGCAATGGCGCCGTGATCAATGTCGGGCCGGGATCGCCCACCGGCATCGGTTTCGGCCACCATTCCAACTTCCCCGGCGAGTACCAGGACAAGCTCTTCATCTGCGACTGGACCTTCGGCACCCTCTACACGGTCGAGATGGAAGAGGACGGCTCCAGCTACACCGGCACGAAAAAGGAATTTCTCCACGGCAACCCGCTCAACATCGCCGCCATGCGATTCGGCCCCGACGGGCACATGTATTTCGTCATTGGCGGTCGCAACACGGCCTCGAAACTCTACCGTATCCGCTACACTGGAGAAAAGGAACAGGGTGAACCCCGGCAGCTCGTTAGGAATCAGGCACTGAGGGACTTGCGGCACTCGCTGGAGCGGTACCACGGCAGCCGCGCGGGTGGCAGCGGGGCCGTCTTGGAATGCTGGCCTTATCTCTCCCATCCGGATCGGGACATTCGCTATGCGGCCCGCCTTGCCATCGAGAATCAGGATCTGTCCCTTTGGCAGGAGAAGGTGTTCGCGGAGCAGGGGGCGGGAGGGATTATTTACGGCACCATCGCCCTTTGCCGCCACGGGGATCCCTTGCTGTCGGGCAGGATTCTGGAAAAGCTCGCGACGGTGCCCTACGAGGCGCTCGAACGCAGCGACCGCCTTGCGCTCCTGCGTGCCTACTCCTTGTGCTTCATCCGGATGGGCAAGCCGACGGAGGCCCAAGCCGGCGCCGTCATCGCGAAACTCGAGCCCCACTACCCGGCGGATGAGGAAACCGAGAATGCGGAACTCTGCCGGGTGCTCTGTTACCTGGATTCGGCGCAGGTTGTCGGGAAAACGATTGCTTTGATGAAGTCCACGCATGCCAAGACCGTCGAGTACGACAACCGGATGCTGGAACGCCACGAATATGGCGAAGCGATCCTGAAAATGATGGGAAACACCCCCAACACCCAGAACATCCATTATGCCTATTGTCTTCGGCGGGTAAGCAACCGATGGACACTCGCCGATCGGGAATACTACTTCGGCTGGTTGAACGAGAGCCTGGCCAAGAACGGCGGAAAGAGCTTCGCCGGTTACATCAATGCGATCAGGGCGGATGCCATCACCCATCTGCCTCCGGATGCCGCCGCGGCCATCTCGGCGCTTCTCGGTGATATCGCCCCGGTGGATCTCGCCAACCTTCCCGTAGCGAAGGGACCTCCCGTCGCCTGGACGGTCGATTCGGCGATGAAGCTGTTCGAATCCGGCCTTGAGGGAAGGGATTTCGAGAACGGGAAGAAGATGTTTTCGGCCGGCCGGTGTGTGGCCTGCCACCGCTTCGAGGGATCCGGCGGTTACTCCGGACCCGATCTTGGTTCCGTCGGCAGCCGCTACGCGATCCGGGACATCCTGGTGGCGATCTGCGAGCCCAGCCAATCCATTTCCGAGCAATATCAAGCGAGCGAGGTGACGCTGAAAGACGGCGGCACGCTGTATGGAAGGGTGATTTACAGGAACGACGAGGAGATCGCGGTCGCGCCGAACCCCTTCAATTTCCGCGACCTCGCCAAAATGCCGATGGCCAAGGTGGAAAAGGTAGAGCTTTCCCAGATATCGATGATGCCACCGGGAACCCTCTTCACCATGAACAAGGATGAGCTCATGGACCTGATCGCCTACCTTGTGTCGGGAGGAGACCCGAAAAACGCTGCCTTCGGGAAGAAGTGACGCGTGTTGGATCAAGCCCGTCCATGAAAGCTCGGTTCCTGTTGGCTTCCTTCGGACGGCGACGGCGAGGGGTTCGTGTATTCCACCGCCCTTTGACTGGGCGTCCCTAGCGCAGCCGCGCGTTCCAAGATCTTCGTCACCAACTCCGAGGGCAACGGGCTCTGTGGCAATACGATGCCCTCCCGACTTTCGTGTTCCCTCGCGACGCGAATCGGCGTTAGCCTGTTTCCGCATGCTCCGCCTTGGCACCTACCGCTCGCTTTACGTGGCCTTCGACCGCTTCCCGTCGAGCAAGGGAGCGGGCACGCACATCGCACACGCTTCGGCGACTCTCGCGAAGGCCGCGCCTCCCTGCCTGCTCATGGCACTAGGCGACGCGGGCCTGGACGCATTCGAAACCGGCGGGGAGATGGGGCCGGACATCCTGCGCTTTCGCGAGCCGATTCCGAATTTCCTCCGGCGGGCCGCCGCCTTCTCGCACGAGGTCGCGGACGTGCTCGATGAGCTGGCGGGCGGGCTCCGGATCTGTCATTTCCGGGATCCGTGGGGAGGGGTGCCGATCTGCTCGCGAGGGGAGCGGAAGTTCGGGATCGTCTACGAGGTGAACGGGCTGCCGTCGGTGGAATTGCCGTACCGCTATCCGAAGGTGGGGGCGGCGGTGCTGGAAAGGATCGCGCGCATGGAGGACTTCTGTCTCGCGGAGAGCGACCTCCTCATCGTCCCGTCGCCGACGATCGCCGCGAACCTTCGGAAGCGCGGCGTTCCGGCCGGGAAGATCCGGGTCGTTCCCAATGGCGCGACCGCCGCGCCCGCGAGGCCCCGGCCGGAGGCGGCGCCCGGACGTTATGTTCTTTACTTCGGCGCGGTGCAGCCCTGGCAGGGCGTGCCGGTTTTGCTGCGGGCCTTTTCCCGGATTGCGGATCTGGCCGATGTGCGGCTGGTGCTTTGCGCGTCGGTGAAACGCCGGGCGACCGTGCCTCTCCGCCGGCTCTCCCGCCGCCTAGGCCTCGAAGAACGTGTGCGCTGGGAACACCGGCTTTCCCGGGAAGAACTCCAGGGCTGGCTCCAGCACGCCGCCGTATCGGTCGCGCCGCTCACCGAGTGCTCGCGGAATCTTTCCCAGGGCTGCTGTCCGCTGAAGATCCTCGAGGCGATGGCGGCGGGCGTTCCGGTGATCGCCTCCGATCTGCCGGTCACCCGGGAACTGATCGACGAGGGGGCGAACGGTCGTCTCGTCCCGGCGGGACGCCCGGAGGCGCTCGCGCTGGCCCTGCGCCATCTGCTCGAACGGCCCGGGGAAGCGGCGCGGCTCGGTGCGGCGGGACACGACCACATTACAAAGCACTTCACATGGCGCCACTCCCATGATAGACAGGCCGAGGTTTATGCGGAAATCCCCAGGGTGTCGCAGACCAATCAGGACTTCCTCGCATGAAAAACATCCTCGAAGCGCGCACCCGCTTTAAAGCCCTCGGAACCGACGAGCAGGCGATCGTTTCGCAGCGCCATTGTGAGGGTACGCGGACGCCCACCGAGTGGCTGCGCCTGATTGACCGCCTGATCGACTTTGATCGTTTCGCCGAGCGCACACGTCGGGGCGTCCGCGGCTTCTTTTGGATCACGCTGGTTTGTGCGTTCGTGGCCCTGATCGTGGGGGTGAATTCGGGCAACTCCCTGGTGCTGGCTGTCGCCGGGCTCGCGGCGCTCGCGGCCTTCGCCTTCCTCCTGCCGAACTGGCTCTGGCTCCGCTCGGTCGACGTGCCGGATTCCCTTCACCACTACGCCGCCCCTTTGATCGCCATCCTGCGCGAGGACATGAAACCCGAGGCTGGCCTGACGTGCGTGCTCGATTTCTCGGAGGGAGACGCGAAGGCGAAAGAGGTCAGGGCCGTCAAGGTACCGAAGGCGGATCTTCCCTCGCGAACCGTCTCGCGAACGAATTTCCTCTACCGCAACCCGTGGCTGACCCTCGAGGGGCCTCTGGTGGATGGTTCCCGATTGAGGTTCGAGATCACCGATTTCCACCACGTCGCCAAGGTGACCAAGCGGAGTCGTAGCGGCAAGATCAAGCGCAAGTCCAAGGTTAAGCTCAAACGGATCTCGCGCGTCACGTTGCGCCCCGGAGACGGACTTTCCGTCACCGCGACGCCATCACCCCTGATCGAGATTGCCGCCCGGTCCGATGGTTCGCAATCGATTCGTGCCCGCAAGATCGAAGCCTTTCCCTCCTCCATTGCCGCCGCGACCCCGGAACCGAACCTCGATCACTTCATCGCCCTGACCGGCCTGGCCATGCAGGGAATCACGCGCGTCGCCCACCCCTGACCCTCGACCATGAATACCTACTGTCAGATCCAAGCGGGAGTCTTTATCCAGCGATCCTGCGGGCAACAGGGCACGCTGCAGTGCGAGCAGTGCCGGCGCCCGATGTGCCTCCGGCACCAGGCCATCGCCGAGCTTCCCCGCGTCGTGTGTGTGGAGTGTGCTCCCGCCGTCGTCGAAGAGGGCGCGGAACGCACGTGGGAGCAGGACCACACGACCTCCGTCCGCTACCGCCAGCGTTACCAGGACCAGGGATACACGCCGATGGTGTGGTATGCGGGACATTCCCACTCGGATGCGGGAAGCGCGGACGATGCCGCCGCCTTTGACTCGCCAATGGACGACGATGCCCTCGACGACGACAACGCCGATTTCGACGATGACGCGGAGGTGACGGCCTTCGACAGCTGATGATGCTTCCCGCGACGCGGCATTCGGAACGCCAGAGGACGAGATTGCCGGTGGTTCTCTGGCTGACCGAGACGTTCTTTCCTTCAAGCGGCGGGATGGCGCAGTCCTGCGACCGGATCGTCCGGGGCCTCCGTCACGCCGGAATCCGCATCGATCTCGTGCACCTCGTGCCCGCGAAACCGGACGCAACGGAACTTGCGGAAACGGGTCTGAGGGAATGCGCGGAACGCATTCAGGGGAGGGACATCCGCTGGGCCCTCGACGAGGATGGGCCGCATGGGATGAATACGCTGTTCGCCTGGCTTGAAGCGTCGCTCCCCGAAGGAGGTTACACGCATGTCGTGGCCTTCGGCGGGAGAAACCCGATTCTCGCCGCCCCCGTCTTCGCCGCCTGGTTCGGGGCACGTCTTGTCACGCTCCTTCGGGGCAATGACTTCGATACCGGAATCCTGTCCGCCCGCCATCGCCCGGCGCTGCTGGAGGCCTTGCGCGCCTCCAGCCGCATCGGTGCCGTGACGATCGAGAAGGTCCGGAAGGTGCGGGCGCTTTTGCCGGAGGCCGAGGTTGCGCACACTCCCAACGGCATCGATCTCACCGATTGGCGGTTGCTTCCGTCCCACCGCGAGGCTGCCGCGGCCTGGCGCGCGGAACGGGGGCTGGAACGGCGCCTCGTCCTCGGCTGTTTCGGGCATCTCAAGAAGAAGAAGGGGATCGGCTTGCTCCTCGACGCTCTCCTCGAAAGCGGCTGTGCGGAACGGGTGCACCTTCATCTTGTCGGTGCCCTGGAACCGGAAGTCGCGGCCCGGCTCTCGGGAGACGGCGTGCCCGTATCATCCAGCCGTTGCGAATTCGTCCCCCGGAGCCAGTTGCCCGGCGAATTCGCGAGGTGCGACTGCGTGGTCATCCCCTCGTTCTACGATGGCATGCCCAACGTTCTCCTCGAAGCCGGCGGACTCGGCTTGCCCTTGCTCGCCTCCGACACCGGAGGCATGCGCGATGTCCTCGGTGATGGCACGGAGGGCTGGCTTTTCCCGGCGGGCGACGTCCAGGCCTGCGCGGCGGCGCTCCGGCGGGCCTGTGCCACCACGCCGGAACAGCGCGCTGCCATGGGTTCCGCCCTTCGCCTTCACATCGAGCGGAATTATGGCCCCGGTCGCGAAACCGCCTGCTATCTTGACATCCTCCAGCAACCCCTCACCTCACCCCCATCATGAAATCCGTTCCTTTCCTCTTCCTGTCGATCCTCGCCGTATTCGCCCTCGTCGGTGTCCGCGCCGAGGACGCGGAATTGACTTACCTGCACCGGCTGAAGGCGAAGGACGCCGGCGGGCAGGAGGTCTTCTCGGTGAAGATCTACGAGGCGAAGCTCAAGCTGGAGTTTCCCTCCGGCTCGGAAGTCGTTACCCTCGAAGCGCCTCGACTGGCGGCCGGCGACAAGCGGAAGTTCAGCGCCTCGGGCCAGACGCGCGCGGAGATTAAGGGCAGCGAGGATGGATTCAAGCTCCGCACGCACGATGGCAAGCTGCTGTGGAAGGTGAAGATCGCGGCGGAGAAGATCAAGATCAGCGACAACGAGGAAGGCACCAATCCCTACGAACTCAAGATCGACCGGGCGGCGGGAAGGGTGAAGGTCAGCGGCGGGGCCAGAGAGATCGCGGAGGTGAAACTCTACGCCGAGAAGGGCGAGCAGAAAGTGAAATCGGAGGACGGGAATGGGACGCTTTTCGAAGCGAAGGAAGCCACGCTCTCGCCGGCCCTCGGCGTTCTCGCCCTCGCATCCATTCCCTTGGAGCAACGGATGATGCTGGCCGCCGAGCTTGTGGCGCGTGATTTCGAGACGGGCCGAGCCACCGCGAAGTGAGCACGGTGCTCTACGCTCTCGGCGGCGGACTCGGGCACTTCACCCGGAGCCTCGGCGTGATCCACACCCTTGGCGATCGGCTCCCCGCGCCCCGCACCGTGCTCGTTTCCCCCGGCGTAGCGAGGGTAGCCCGTCCTTGCCTGGCTCC
>JAHEDC010000224.1 GCA_024641425.1 Verrucomicrobiales bacterium
ATTCCTTGCCGTCGAGGGAGAACCTGCCTTTCGCGATCCGGTTCGCATAGCGTCCGGTGATGCAGCCGAAATAGGGGCTCTTCTCCTCGTATTCGCCGAGGCTGTTGAAGCCGAGGACGATATCTCCAAGCGCGCCGTCCTTGTCGGGGACGTTTACCGCGACGATCGTGCCGCCGTACGTCATTATCCGGACATTGGCACCGCCGTCGTTGGTCAGGGTGTAGATCTCGACGGCTGTGTCATCCTTCGTTTTCCCGAAGGGGGTTTTCTCGATCTTCATGGCGGAGGCACTGGTGAGGGCCACGAGCGAAAGCGCGGCCGCGAGGCGGAGGGTAAGGGGCTTTTGTTTCATGGGGATGGCGGGGGGTTGATCCGTAAGGAGGTTTTACAGGGAAACGGAGCCGAGCGCAAGGGGGAAGCGAACGCCTTCAGGGCGTTGACGCCCGCCGGGTGTAAGCGTAGGCTCGGGGCCATATGAAGACCTCCTTCCGCCGGATTTTACCCCTGTTGTTCGCCTCCGCTACCGCCGCCTTCGGGCAGGAGGGCGCCTTTGAGTTCCGGGACGGGGATACGGTGGTGCTGCTGGGGAATACTTTCATTGAGCGCGAAACGCGGGACGGCTTCATCGAGACCTTCCTGACCAAGAGTTCCATCGCGAGGAACCTGCGTTTCCGGAATCTTGGGTGGAGCGGGGACACGGTGGAATGCGCGGCGCGCTCGTATTTCGGGCCTCCACAGGAGGGCTTCGACCGGCTGAAGGCGGACTTGCTTGAGATCAAGCCGACAGTGGTGATTGTTTCCTACGGAGGCGTCGAGGCTTTCGGCGGTGCGGCGGGTCTGCCGTCCTTTGTCGCGGGCTATGAGCGGCTGTTCGGCATGATCAGGGAAGTCGCACCGGACGCACGGATCGCGCTGATGTCCCCGCCGCCCTGTGAATCGCTCGCCCCGCCGCTGCCGAATATGGCGGAGCAGAACGCGCGACTGGCGGCCTACCGGGATGCGATCCGCGAGTTGGCCGAGCGGAAGGGCGCGTTCTTTGCCGATCTCTTCGCGGCCATGGAATCGCGATCGGCCGGAGACTCCGCGGGGCCTCTCACTGACAATGGCGTCCATTTCACGCCCGAGGGTTACGCGGTGGTGGCGCCGAAATTCGCGGCCGCTCTCGGTTGGAAGAATCTTTCGACGGACCTCGCCTCGTCGTCCGCGAGAAAACTCCGCGGGTTGATCGTCGAGAAGAACCAACTCTTCTTCCATCGATGGCGGCCCCAGAACGAGACCTACCTCCGTGGTTTCCGCAAGCACGAGCAAGGCAACAACGCGGTGGAGATCCCGATGTTCGACCCTCTCATCGCGGAAAAGGAAGCCGCCATCGAAGGCTCCCGCTAAATTTTTTCCCCCCACGACCCTCCCTATGAAACGCTTCACTCTTATCGCCCTGTCAGGATGTCTCCTCGCCGCGCCGCCCGTTTTCGCGCAGCGGGACCTGAAGGACATCCCCGATCCCTCCGCCGACGAGGAAATGGCTTCCTTCGAATTGCCCGAGGGCTTCGAGATCAATCTGTTCGCTTCCGATCCGATGATCGCGAAACCGGTGCAGATGAACTGGGACGCGGATGGGAAGCTGTGGCTCGTGAGCAGCCGGCTTTATCCCCATATCGAGCCCGGTAAACGTTCCGACGATCAGATTCTCGTGCTTGAGGATACGAACAACGACGGCACCGCCGACAAGTCGACGGTATTCGCCGAAGGACTGCTGATTCCGACCGGACTCATGCCCGGCGACGGCGGCGTGTATGCCGCGAACTCGACCGAGATACTTTTCCTGAAGGACACCAATGGCGACGGGAAGGCGGATCTGCGGCGGACGGAATTGAGCGGCTTCGGCACGGAGGACACGCATCACATCATCCACACCTTTCGCGGCGGACCGGACGGGATGCTTTATTTCAACCAGTCGATCTACATCCACAGCCATGTGGAGACGCCCTGGGGCGTACGGCGCCTGCTCGGTGGCGGCATCTGGCACTATCGGCCGGAAACGCACGAATTGGAAGTGTTCTGCAAGGGCTTCGTTAATCCCTGGGGCCACGTCTTCGACCGCTGGGGGCAGTCGTTTGGCACCGATGGTGCCTACGGCGAGGGCATCAACTACATCTTCCCCGGCTCGGTCTGGGCCACTTCGCCCGATGCGAAGCGTATCATGGCGGGACTCAATCCCGGCCAACCGAAGCAATGCTCGCTCGAAGTCCTCAGCGGACGCCATGTGCCCGAGGACTGGCGGGGAAGTCTGGTCACGAATGATTTCCGGGGGCACCGCGTGAACCGCTTTGTCGTTACCGAAAGCGAAAGCGGCTACAGCTCGCGGCAGGTCGAGGATCTGATCCGATCGAATCATCCCGCCTTCCGCCCCATCGATGTCCGTCAGGGGCCGGACGGGGCGATCTACATCGCCGATTGGTACAACCCGATCATCCAGCATGGCGAGGTCGACTTCCGCGATCCGCGTCGCGACCACGTTCACGGGCGCATTTGGCGCATCACCGCGAAAGGACGCCCACTGGTGGAGAAACCGGAGATCGCCGGTGCTTCCGTCCCGGTCTTGCTGGAAAGCTTGAAGGCCCCCGAGGACTGGACACGCCATTTCGCCAAGCGCGAGCTGCGACTCCACAAGGCGGAAGAAGTGACCGCCGCGCTTGACGCCTGGGTGGCCGGCATGGACCGGCGGGGCGAGGACTCGACGCATCATCTGCTGGAGGCGCTCTGGGCCTACCAGTCGATCAATGTTCTGAGCGAGGAACTCCTGCGCGAGTTGCTTGCCTCGGCCGATCATCACGCGCGGGCGGCCGCCGTGCGGGTGATCTATCATTGGCACCATCGCCTTTCCGACGCGTCGGCCCTCCTTGCGAAGGCGGTGGCCGATCCGCATCCGCAGGTGCGCCTGGAAGCGGTGAATGCGCTGCGCCGGCTCGGTACTGCCGACGCGGTTCAGGTGGCACTGCGCGCTCTCGACATGCCCGTGGATAAGAATCTCGACTTCGCCCTCTGGCTCACCGCGCGCGAATTGCAGGGCGCGTGGCTGCCCGCGTTCCAGGCCGGTAAGATCGATTTCTCGCAGAATGCCGCGCATCTCACCTTCGCCATGACCGCCAGCGAGAATCAAGCCGCGCTGAAGCCTTTGGTCGCCGCCGTGCGCGAGAATCGCATCCCTGAGAAGGACCTCGATGCGGTGTTACCGCTCATTGCGTCGCTCGGAGATGCCGAGGATCTGGGAATGCTTGTTGATTACGCGCTCGATGCCGGCAATGCCGAAGCGGCCCGTGCCCGGGTATTGACCGATCTGTCACGGGCGAAGCGGGCGCGCTCCCTCGTGCCCGCCGGTGACTTGGCACGGATCAAGGCCTTGTTCGAGGCCGGTAATTCCGAGAACCTCCGTGCCGAAGCCGCCCGCGCGGGCGGCGAGTGGAAGCTTGAGTGGGCGCGTCCGATACTCGTCGAATGGGTCGGCGATGCCGCGCTTCCCCCGGCGCTCACCCAGGCGGCGGTGGACGGACTCGCGGCTTTCGGAGGGGGCGAGAATCTCGAGATCCTCCGCGGAATGGCCCGCGACGGGAAACGCGCGATGCTTCCCCGCTCGATGGCGGTCGTCGGCATGGCGGCGATTGATCTCAAGGCCGCGGCCGGCGAGGCCGCGGGCCTTTTCGCCGATACGGCGTCGCGCGATGGATTCGAGGGCGTCTTCGCCGCTTTTCTCAACCGCAAGGAAGGCCCCGGCGCCCTCGCGGCGGCGTTGAAGGGCAAGACACTGCCTTCCGAAGTCGCCACCTTGGGCGTCCAGCGCGCGGGAGCAGCCGGCGTCGATGCCACCGAACTCGTCGCCGTTCTCACCAAGGCGGGCGGACTCGAACCGATCACCCGGCAACTCACTCCGGAGGAGATGATCGCCATGATGGAGACGGTGAAGAAAGCCGGTGACGCCGCACGGGGCGAGGCCGTCTATCGCCGGGCCGCGCTCCTGTGCACCACCTGTCACGGCATCGGTGGATCGGGCGGCGTTGTCGGCCCCGACCTGGTGAGCATCGGATCGAGCGCGCCGGTTGATTACATCATTGAATCGTTGCTGGAACCCGCGAAGAAAATCAAAGAGGGCTACCACATGACGGTCGTGACACGGAAGGATGGCGGTGTGATCGCTGGGTCTGTCCTGCGCGAGGATGACAAGGAAATCGTTGTCCGCGACGCGGCCGGCATCGAGAACGCGGTGCCGAAATCCGCGTTCGAGAAGAAGGAGATCCTGCCCGTCTCGATGATGCCCGCCGGGCTTACCGCGACGCTGCGCAGGGACGAGTTCGTTGATCTCGTGCGCTTCCTTTCCGAGCTCGGCAAGGAGGGCGGCTACAAGGTTGGCTCCGAGCGCAAGGTGCGCACCTGGCAGGTCGTCGATTACAACGACGGCCTCAGCGATGCCATCCGCCGCAAGGGCTTGACCGCATCGATCATCGCCGATTCGGCGTGGCCCTGGCGGCCGCTCTATTCCCAGGTCAACGGCGACCTCCCGCTGGGTGAATTCGGCGAAAACGTCGGCTTTAACAACAGCAAGCTCGCCCTCGCCCGCTTCCAGATCGATGTCACCGGCGAAGGCGAGATCGGCTTCAAGGTGGCGAATCCCCAAGGCGTCCAGGTCCGCTTCGGCGATGCCATGGTCGATATGGAAAAGGGCACCCTCCGACTCGGCTCCGGCACGCACACGGGCGTCGCGATCATCGACCGGGGCCTTCGCGACGGCGGATTCTCCATTGAACTCGTGGACGTGCCGGGATCCGAGGCGAAGGCGAGTGCGGTGGGAGGAAGGTGAGTCGGGAATCCTCGGGCGGAGGTCCAGGCCCGGCGCGAACCTCTCCGACCGGCAAGGATGCGGATTCTTCGGTCGGGAACTTCGACGGGGGTGGAATCCGAAACCGGTTCCTAGTGGCGGGAGGCCTCGGCGATCTGGTCGACGAGGGAGACGGTGCTGAGCCGATTGATCACGTAGCGTTGGCGGGCACGCTCGTAGGCGAGGTCGTGGAAGGCCTTCCGGGCCTCGGCCAGTTCCGCTTCGAGGGCGGCTATGCGAAGGGCAGCCTGCTTGCGGAAGGAAAGGGTGCTGATCGTCGCACCAATGCAGAGGAGAACGCCCGGGATGACAAGCCAGAGAAGGACACTGTAAGCGCCTCCGAGGGAGATCTTTCCGGGCACCGGATCAAGACGGGCGAGCCACTTGGCACGGAGGCGTTCGAACTGGCCTGTGTTCCGGACGACCGTAAGGCCTGCATTGAGCGCGTCGGTAAGTTCGGGTTCCTCGCTGGCGAGGGCAAAGCCGTATTGAGTGGGAACAACGGAGTCGGGAAGAAGTCGGAGATCGTCGAGCCCGGTGGACTGGAGCGCGGCCAATCCCTGGTAGCGGTCGCCAATGACGGCCTCGCAGGTGCTCTCGGCGAGCAGTTGAAATGCCTTTTCGAAAGAGGGGGTGCGGACGATTCCGGAGCCGAAACCATGGCTTTCAAGCCATGGAAGTGCCTTGGATCCATCGGGTGACGTGAAGGCGCGTCCCGCGAGATCTTGGAGATTCCGGTAAAGGGAGTCCTTGCGGACGAACACAGCATGATCCCGAAGGGTGAGGGGCTCGCAGTAGCTCTTGATGGCGGGCTGGGGACCATCCGAATAATAGGCGCCGAGTACGACGTCCGCGAATTGTGCCTGCGTGGGCCCCGTCTTTTCGAATCGCACCTCCATGCCGGATGCGGACGCGACCGCGCGGATCACATCGACGTTGAAGCCGCTGGGATTTCCGTCGGCGTTGAGGAAGGCGTAGGGTTCCTCGTTGAACTCGGAGGCGACGACCAGCGTACGGCGGGCGGTGTCGCCTGCCGCCGTGGCGGAACAGACGATGAGAGCGGCGAAAGCAAGCAGGGCAATTTGGCGGATGGATTTCATGGAAATGAGTGGTAGGAAGCCTTCAATAAAATATAAAAATTACGGAAAAGCAAAATAAATTCTATAAATTATAAATATAATGGTGAATAGAATCAACGAAATTGCAAGGAAAGAGAGGAAAAACCATTTGGAAAAGCGGGGGATGCGCCCACATTGGGCCGCTTATGGAAGCCGCCTCCGAAACCGTGCAGATTGCCCTGATCCAAGCTAAGAGTGGGCCCGAGAAAGGACCGAATCGGGAGCGTGCGCTGACCCGGATTCGGGAAGCGGCAGCGGCGGGCGCGCGTCTGGTGTGTCTGCAGGAATTGTTCTCCTCGCCGTATTTCTGTCAGGCCTGTGATCCGAAGTATTTCGAGCTGGCGGAGCCGATTCCGGGGCCGACAACCGAAGCGATGGCGGCCTGCGCGGCGGAATGCGGGGTGGTGCTGGTGGTCTCGCTCTTCGAGCGGCGCGCGCCGGGGCTCTACCACAATTCGGCGGTAGTGATCGACGCCGATGGATCGGTGCTCGGCACCTATCGGAAAATGCATATCCCGGACGATCCTGGATTTTACGAGAAGTATTACTTCACGCCCGGCGATCTCGGCTTCCGGGTCTGGGACACGGCAGTGGGGCGCATCGGCGTGCTGATCTGCTGGGATCAATGGTATCCCGAGGCGGCACGGCTGACGGCGATGCAGGGGGCGCGGATTCTTTTCTACCCGACGGCGATCGGCTGGCTGCCGAGCGAGAAGGAGGAGTTCGGCACGGCGCAGCATGAGTCGTGGGAGATCATGCAGCGGTCGCATGCGATTGCGAATGGCTGCTATGTGGCGGCGGTGAACCGCGTGGGGCACGAGGCTCCGGCGGGCGGGGAGGGGATCGAGTTCTGGGGCCAGAGTTTCCTCGTGGGGCCGGACGGGGCGATGGTGGCGAAGGGCAGCGCCGACCGCGAGGAGATCGTCCTGGCCGAGGCGGATTTCGGGAAGCTCGACGCGCAGCGGGTGACGTGGCCGTTCTTCCGCGACCGTCGGATCGATGCCTATGGCGGGTTGACCTCGCGATTCTTAACCGACTAGTTATTTTCCATGACGACTGATTCCAGAACAAGCGACGGAACCGATGAAGGCTACCGTTTCCCCGCCGAATGGCGACCGCATGAGGCGACCTGGCTGAGCTGGCCGCACGGGGAGGGGAATTCGTGGCCGGGCGTGGATTGCCAGCGCGTCTGGCCGGTCATCATCGCGCTGACCAAGGCCCTGGCCAAAGGGGAGAAGGTTTACATCAATGTGACGGGGCGGGAGGACATCGAGTATATCCGGAAGGAGTTGGGGAGCCTGGTAGGGGATTCCGTTATGCTCTGGGACATCCGCACCGACGACGCGTGGTGCCGGGATCACGGGACGGTCTTTGTCCGGCATCGGCAAACGGGAGTGCGGGCGGCGGTTGCGTGGGACTTCAATGCCTGGGGTCAGAAATACGGGCCTTATTCCGATGACGCCGTCGCGTCCCGGAGGATGGGAATGGCGCTCGGCGATCAAATCATGACGCCCGGCATGGTCCTTGAGGGAGGGTCGCTTGATGGGAATGGCGAGGGCTTCCTGATGGTCTCCGAGCGAAGCGTCATCGACGAGCAGCGGAATCCCGGGATGAAGAAGGACGAGGCGGCCGCGATGATCCGGCGCTACCTCGGCGTGTCGGACGTGATGTGGGTCGATGCCGAGTTGCTCGGCGATGATACCGACGGGCATGTCGACAATTTCGCGCGGTTCGTTTCGCCGAACCAGGTCGTGGTGGCGGTCTGTGAGGACACGGCGCACCCGAACCATGCCTCGCTGGCGCTGGTGGAAGCGAAGATCCGGGAGCGCGGATTCGAGGTCATCGAGCTGCCGATGCCGGCCAAGCCGGTGATCGTCCATGGACTGGAAACCCCCGCGACCTACGCGAATTTCTACATCGCGAACGGACGGGTGATCGTGCCGTCCTTCGGCGACGAGAACGACGCGCGCGCGGCTGCGATTATCGGAGAGGCGTTACCTGGTCGTGAAGTCGTGATTATTCCGGCGCGCGAGCTGATCTGGGGACAAGGCGGCTTCCACTGCATCACCCAGCAGGTGCCGACGCGGCACGCCTGAGCGGGAGTCAGGAACACGGCGTCGATGCCGTGATGATTCGGCCCTGGCCTGGGCGACGTCGATGGCAGAGGAGAAGGAAGCCGGACGCGAGGGCAAGCACCGGCGCGGCAGGCTCCGGAACGGACTGGATGATGATCCCGTTGATCGCGGAGCGGGAGCCGGCCGCGTTTCCGGCGATGCTGAACGAGGCCACATTGAGATTGAAGGTCGTCCTGTTTGCCGCGCTGAATGTTCCGGCGAACGTTCCGGTGTCGTTGATCGTCTGGGTCGTTCCACCGATGGTGTAGTCCATGGTGAGGCCGGTGGAGCTTGAGTCTCCGTAGATCGTCACCGTGTAGCCGCCGGACGTGAAGGCGGCGGGGAGATTGGAGATCGTGAGCGACTCGGTGCCGAGGAGACCGTACCAGCCCTCCATCATGACCCAGTCCTGGGATTGCGTGCCCCAGCCGTTGTTATTGAAACTGGAGGCACCCGCCATCGCGGAAAGCGTCGCCCCGGTCGCCCCTCCCGCAGCATCGTTCAGGTTGAAGCCGGAGAACATAAGGCCGCCACCGCCATTGTTTGCGACATTGTTCCAGGTATCAGCGGCGGTATTGACGAGCGTGCCGCCCGGTCGCGTTCCCATCGCATTGACCGTCGTGCCCCCATTGTGGAGCGCGATGTTGATGGTTGCCGCTTGAGCGGAGGTGGCGAGGGTGGCGAGAAGGGCAATGAAATATCTCATAAGGAAGGCGTAACTTGGGGACTCTCAGGTGTCGATCTTTTCGTTTCTCCACGGTTCTGACAAGGAGTATCTTTCACAACCTGTTGACGACGGTGCCTGATTCTATCCCCACCGGGTGAATCCGGGGCAAGCGAAGGGAGGGAGGGAAGGATCGTCGTGGTCTGGCAAATTCAAGGACGGGTGACCTTCAGGCGGACGAGGCGCGGTCCCGCCGTTCCCGCACCGAGAGTGGCCCCGACCGTCTGCACCATTCCATCGTCGGAGAGCGGTGCCTGGGTGACGTCGCTGGTGCTCCAGGAGTCGGCGGCGAGGGTATCGCTCCATTCGACTTCGAAGACGACGCCATCGGCAAGTGCGGCGAAGCTTCGAACGTAGGTGAACTCGAGAGTCGCGCCGTTGCGGACGAGGGGCGTGGCCAAGAGGGTCGCGGCCTTGGGATTCTGGCCGGTGCCGAATTCCAGCAGGTTGCTTTCGCCGTCGCCGTTGGCGTCGAAGATGTCGGCGGCGGTGCCGGTGTTCGCCGTGGTGCCGAAGTGGGTGAAGCGCCATTGCTGTTGTGCGCTGCCGGCGACAGTAATGAGGAAGGTGTCGCTGGTGGTCAGCGCGCCGTCGCTGACGGTCACCGTGATGGTGGCGCTGCCGAGTTGGTTCGTGGCGGGCGTGACCGTCACGGTGCGGTTCGCACCGCTGCCGCCGAAGACGATGTTGGCCGCCGGAACGAGCGTGGGGTTGTTGGAGGAGGTGCTGAGGGCCAGCGCTGTCGGCGCGCTCTGGCTGTCGCCGATGGTGAACGCGATGGCTCCCGTGTTGGTGTTCACCGCGAGGCTCCGGTCGGCGATGTCCGTGATGGTCGGCGGAAAATTGCCGCTCTCCGCCGTAAAGGCGACCTGCGGCCAGAGGGTGTTGTTCGTTGCCGCGGTCGCCCCGTCGGCCGAAGTGACGAGAAACTGTTTGGAGTTCGCGCCGGTCGCGGTGTCCTTGCTCAGGCGCAGGAAGACATACTTGCCCGCGTTCGCGCCGCCGGCGTAGTGCGC
>JAHEDC010000225.1 GCA_024641425.1 Verrucomicrobiales bacterium
CGCTAAGGCGCGAAGTGCGCTAAGGGAGGAGGAAGATGGGCAGGAAGATTTTTTGGCAGGAAAATGGGGGAGGAATTTCCCGATTAACGAATAACAAATATCCAATATCGCCTCGCCGCTGCGAACCTTACGCGTTCCGTAAGGTTCGCAGCGGCGAGGCTTTTTGTCGCATTCTGGTGGTGAGGAAGTCGTGGAGGGCGAGGTCGAGGGGATCGGTGGTTTTGAGGCGGATGTATTCGATGCCCTGGCGGGAGCAGAGGGTTTCGATGGCTTCGAGGTGGGCGTTGAGGTTTTCGGTGTATTCCTTTTTGGCGGCGGCGGGATTGATGAAGAACTGCTGGCCGGATTCGAGGTCGAGGAACTGGGCGGATTTCTCGAAGTCGAAATCGAACTCACGGGGGTCGAGGATGTGAAAAATGACGAGGTCGTGGCCGCGGGCGCGGAGATAGCCGAGGCGCGAGGAGAGGTCTTCGAGGGGAGCGAGGAGGTCGGAGACGAGGACGAAAAGCCCGCGGCGGTCGTGCATTTCGGCGACGCGCTGGAGGGGGACGCCGAATTCGGTCGAGGTGCCGACGGCTTCCTTTTCGAGTAGGAGCATGAGCCGGCGGAGATGGCCGGGACGGTTCCGCGCCGGGAGGTAATCGACGATCTTGTCGTCGAAGGTGGTGAGCCCGACGGCATCGCCCTGCTGGTTGAGGAACCAGGCGAGGGTGGCGGCGAGGGTGGATCCGTATTGGGCCTTTGTCAGGGTGGTGGAGCCGTAGCCCATCGACTTGCTGCAATCGACGAGGAGCTGGCAGCGGAGATTGGTCTCGTCCTCGTATTTCTTGATGAAGTGCCGGTCGGTGCGGGCATAGACCCGCCAGTCGACGTGGCGGATGTCATCGCCGGGCGCGTACTGGCGGTACTCGCTGAACTCGACGGAGAAGCCATGATAGGGACTTCGGTGGAGGCCATGCCAGAAGCCCTCGACCACGACCTTCGCACGCAACTCGAGAGAGCGGATGCGCATGAGCGAGGCGGGGTCGAGGTAATCGGGCATAGGTCGTATAGGTCGTACAAGACCTATGATTTTCCGCCCAGCGGTGCGGGCACTTTTTCCAGCAAATGCGCAATGACGCCATTGACGTCGATGCCCTCGGCCTCGGCACGGTAGTTCGGGAGAATGCGGTGGCGGAGGACGGGGGCGGCGAGGGCGCGGATGTCGTCGGTGGTGACGTGGGCGCGCCCGTGGAGGAGGGCGCGGGTCTTGGAACCGAGGACGAGGAACTGGGCGGCGCGGAGACCGGCTCCCCAGTTGATGTACTGGTTGATGAAGTCGGTCGCGCCTTTCCGGTGCGGGCGCGAGCTGGCGGCGATGCGGACGGCGTAGCGGACGAGATCCTCGGCGACGGGCACCTTGCGCACGACGGAGTGGAAACGGATGAGTTCCTCGCCGGAAAAGATCGGCTGGATGGCCTCGCCGCTGGCGCCGGTGGTCTGGGAAACGACGGCGACTTCGTCGTCCTCGTCGAGGTAATCGACGATGATGTTGAACATGAAGCGGTCGAGCTGGGCCTCGGGCAGGGGATACGTGCCTTCCATCTCGATCGGGTTCTGGGTGGCGAGGACGAAGAACGGTTCCTCGAGCGGGAAGCGGGTGCCAGCGGCGGTGACCTGGTGTTCCTGCATGGCCTCGAGCAAGGCGGCCTGGGTCTTCGGCGGCGTCCGGTTGATCTCGTCGGCGAGAATCATGTTGGCGAAGATGGGACCCTTCTTGAAGACCATGACGCGTCCGTTTCCGCTTTCCTCTAGGATCTCGGTGCCGGTGATGTCGGTCGGCATGAGGTCGGGGGTGAACTGGATGCGGTTGAACTTCAGGTGGAAGGCATCGGCGAGCGATTTGACGAGAAGGGTCTTGGCCAGACCGGGCGCGCCGGTAATGAGACAGTGGCCGCCGGAGAGCAACGCGATGAGCAATTGCTCGACAGCCTCCTCCTGGCCGACGATGACTTTGCGTAACTCGGTGGTGATACGGTCGCGCGCGCCAAAGATACCGGCGACGGCTTCTTTTTCGAGGTCGTATTCGTTATCCATAGAAAAGTTTTCAGTTTTCAGAATTCAGTTTTCAGTAAGTTAGTTTCAGCCTGTTGACCGTTGACTCTTCACCATTGACCGCACTTAGTGCGTGAGGGCATAAAAGACGATGTTGATGCCCATGGGGTAGGCTTTCTTTTCGGAAAATTCCTTGAAGTACCAATGGTTCTCGCCCTCGCGTTCCCAGCCGTCGCCGAGGTCGGTATTGAAGCAGATGATGCACATGAGGCGGCCCTTGTCGTCGAAGATGCCCTTGTATTGCGCGGTTTCGGCGCCGGGTTTGTAGGCCTCGTAGGTGATGCCCTGGGCGCGGCCGGCGAGGGCCCAGTCGATGGAGGGAACCTGGACTTTTTCGGTAAGATCGAAGACACAGTGGAAGATCTCGTGGTCGAGGGGGAGTTCCTGCGGTTCGCGGTCGGGGAAGACTTGCTTTATTCCCCGGTAGAAACCGTCCCATTCGTCCGTGCCCCAGAAGTCATCGACCATGAGGAAGCCGCCGTTGAGGAGATACTTGCGGAGGGTTTCGGCTTCGAGTTGGCTGAGGGAGATGTTACCGGGTTCGATGAGATAGAGGAACGGGTAATCGAATAACTCGGGGTCGGTAAGTTCCAGCGTGCGTCCGTCGGGATCAACTTCGAGGGAAGTGAGTTCCTGGAGTCGGTAGGAAAAGTTCAGATCGCTGTCCGGATAATCGGTGCGCCATTTGTCGCCGCCACCCCGCCGACGGCCCCACTGCCCGTAGCCGCCGCCTCCCGAATCGTAGATGACGCGGACGAAGGTGAAGACGTCCTCGGGCATGTGGGCCGGGGGATCCCAGTCCGGGACGCCGTGGCGGTCGAAGTGGGCGTGGGGACGTGGGGACGGAGCGAAACCCTGCGTTATTTCCGGAGGATCGAATTCGGCGGGATACTCGAACTCCTGGATTGTCTCGATTTTCGGTTTTTCGACCTGCGCGAGCAGCAACCCCGAAGCGGCGGCCAGCGCCGCGGCCGGGAAGGCGGAGAGGCGGAGGGACTGCCGTTTGGGGAGACGTGCGTTCATTGGTCGGAAGTGGTTTCGACGTCGGCCGTGGTGGCGTTGGCGTTGATCTGGAGGAGGAGTTTGTGGGCCTCGCGGAAGCGGGGCGATTCCTCCAGCGCCTCTAGGATGTGGCGGCGGGCGGCCGGTGGATCGTGGGTGAGGTTCAGGCGACCGAGCTGGAAGTGGATCTCGGCGGGATCGACGGGATCGAGGAGGAGGACGTTCTCGAAGGCGGAGCGGGCGGCGTCCTCCTTTTCGAGCGCGAGTCCGGCGTAGGCGAGGGCGCGGTGGGGGGCGTCGAGGAGGGGATTGATCGCGAGCTGCCATTCGGCGGCCTGGGCGAGCGATGCCCAGTTTTCCTGTTCGCGGTCGATTTCCATGAGCCGCTGGTAGGCGAAAGGGGCGTCGCCGCTGGCTTGGGCCCAGCCGAGCAGGGCCTCGCGTTCGGCGTCGAGATTCCCCTGATTCCGGTGGGCGAGGGCGAGGAAGTAGTGGCCGTTGTCGGGCCCGTCGTAGCCGGGATAGAGGGCGACGAGTTTTTCGGCGGGAGCGACGGCGTCGGCCCATTTTTCCTCGGCGACGAGGGCCTTGCAATGCGCGGTGAGGGCCCAGAACGAGGTCGGGTGCGACTTGAGGTAAGCGGCGATGCCGACGGGATCCTGGCGGAGCGGCGAGTCCTCCTCTGGTTCCTCCCAATCGAGTTTCGGCGCGAGGGCGAGGGCCTGTTTCCGCGAGTATTCGGCGAAGGCCTTGTCGATGAGATCGATGCGGGCGCAGCGTTTGCCGAGAATGGCGTCCATTTCGAGGCCCTTCGAGAGATCGACGAGGATGTCGCGGACGGTGTTCTGGCCGTAGGTGTCGATGAGGAATTCGACGACCTGCCGGGCCTGGAAGTAGGCGAAATTGACGAACTGCGGGTCGTTGTAGGCGAGGAGGGCGGCGCTGAGTTCGGCCAGCGGGATCGGGCCGTGCTCCTCGTCGAGGATCATGTCGCGGAAGGTCGGGTTCATGCGGTGGCCGCAGGCGGGATTGCGGAGCGCTTCCTCATAGACGGAAATGCCCTCGGTGAGCCAGCGCGGGATGCGGTGGCGGGTGGCTCCGAGGGTGATGGTGTGGCAGAATTCGTGCCAGAGCGTTGATTCCCAGTTCGACTCGCCGGAAACGAGGCTGCCCGGGCTATTCATCGTGACGACGGCTCCGAAACAGGCCCCGAGAAGCCCGAGTCCGCCGGGCATGCCGAGGGTGCGGATGGCGAAGTCCTGCTGCTCCGGGAAGAACTCGACGGCGACGGGGAGCTTCGGGCGGTATCCGTATTTCTCGCCGAGGACCTTTTCGGCTTCCTCTAAAAGGTCGAGCGCGCGCTGGCCGTAGAGGGCGGCTTCCTTGGTCGGGAGGCGGAGGACGAAATTCCCGCGCTCCAGGGTCTCGAAGCCCTGGAGGTGGTCGTGGAGCTTCATCATGTTGAAGGCGGTCACGTTGTAGCCGTCGGCCTTCTGCACTTCCTCAATGAGCCTCCAGCCTTCCTCGTTCTGCCCGAGTCGGAGGAGATCCTGGCCGAGTTCGGCCTTCGCAGGGATGTAGCCGGGATCCTTTTCCAGGGCCTTGCGTTGGAACGAAACCCCTTCCTCGAAGCGGCGCTTCTGGGAAATCTTCGTGCCGATGAAGTGGTCGATCCGCGGATTGCCGTCCCAGTGCGCAAGGGCGCGCTCGCGGGCGGCGTCGGCCTTTTGCGTGTCATCGCGGATGTAATGGACAGCGGCTTCCGTGGCCCATGTCATCGGGTGTTCGGGATTGGTCTGGTGAATGAGCGCGCAGACTTCGAGGGCGGTATCGTATTTCTCGGTGTCGATGGCGTGCTCGGCGTTGAGGAGGAGGGCGGGAACGTAGGACGGATTCTTGGCGAGGAGGCGTTCGAGGAAGCTTTGGGCGCGCTCGCGGTCGGTCGGAAAGTAGGTGCGGGCGAGGCCGTAGAGGATGTCGACGCGTTCGCCGAGCGCCTTCTGGGCTTCAAGTAGCGTTTTCTCCGCGAGGGCGTAATCGCGCTTTTCCAGGGAAAGTTCGGCGGCCGCGAGGTGACCGGGAAGGTATTCGGGCTCCAATTTCCGGGCGGCAGTGAAAAAACTGCCCAACACGAGCTTCGGTTCCGCGCCGAGGAGAAGCGCGGTCTGGCCGAGGGCGGTGAGTTGCTCCGCGTTCAGCTTTTTGCGGTCCGCGGATTTCGCGGCCTCGTTCAGGGTGGTGAGGACCTTCGCAGCTTCCTCGACCTGGCCGCCTTCGCGCAGGGCACGTTCGGCGAGGACGAGGAGTTCGAAATCCTTGGGGAAGCGTTCGGCGGCATCGAGCGCGCGCGTGGCGGCGTCCTCGTAGAGCCCGACCTCGCGCATGCTGCGCAGGGCGAGCTTTTCCCATTCCGATCCGGTGTCCTGGTAGCGCGTCGCCTGGTTGCAGATCTGCAGGCAGTTCGCGTAGTCGCCTTTTTCAAAGTAAGCTGCTTCCACTTCCTCCGGAGCCATCCCATAGCGGAAATACTGCGCGCTCGCGACCACAGCCACCGCGACGAGCAGGGGGCAGAGGAGGGCGAGGGAACGTTTGGGAAATCGGAAAATCATGCAGGGATGGGAGAACCGTAGAGCAAGCGGGCGTGGGTGGAAATGGCAAAATCCGCGGGTTCCCCGTTTGAACCCCCAAGATGGTCGGAGGTTGCCTTTTGCGTCCTCAGGCGCGGGCGGTAGACGAGAAAAGGATCGCCATGCGAAATCGAGGGAACTAATTTCGGGCCATGATCCAACGAATCCTCCTTTCCTGTGTCCTCCTTCCCGCGCTTTGTTCTGACGCGGCAGAGCTCGTTTCTCCGAATGTCGTCTTCATCCTCTCCGACGACCAGGCGTGGAGCGACTATGGCTTCATGGGGCATCCGGAGATCAAGACGCCGTGTCTCGACAAGTTGGCGGCGGAGAGTCTGACTTTCACCCACGGGTACGTGCCGAGCAGCCTGTGCTGTCCCTCGCTGGCCTCGATCATCACCGGGCGTTATCCATTCCAGCACGGAATCACGGGGAACGAGCCGCCACGTCCCGATGGAGTGAAGGGGAATCCGTATCTGACGAGTCCGGAATTCCTCGCGGAGGTCGATGAATTGACCGGGATGATGGAGAAATCACCGACGATCGTGAAGTCGCTGGCGAAGAAGGGGTATGTGAGTTTCCAGTCGGGCAAATGGTGGATGGGGCCGCCCTCCACGGGCGGTTTCACCTCGGGGATGACGCATGGCGATCCGAAACGCGGCGGGCGCCATGGCGACGAGGGCTTGAAGATCGGACGCGAGGGGATGCAGCCGATCTTCGATTTCATCGACGCGAGCAAAGCGGCGGAGAAGCCGTTCTTCCTCTGGTACGCGCCCTTTCTTCCGCACGCGCCGCACAATCCGCCGCAGCGTCTCCTCGACAAATACATCGGGAAGACGGACTCGCTTTTCGAGGCGAAATACTGGGCGATGTGCGAGTGGTTCGACGAGACCTGCGGGCAGTTGCTCGATCATCTGGACGCGCAGGGAATCGGCGACAACACGCTGGTCATCTATGTCTGCGACAATGGTTGGATCCAGGAGAAGGAATCATCGGATTACGCGGCGCGGTCGAAGCGTTCGCAATACGATGGTGGTCTCCGCACGCCGATCATGGTGCGCTGGCGGGGGAAGGTGAAGCCGGCGATGGTGGCGACGCCGGTGAGCAGCATCGACATGGTGCCGACGGCGCTCGCGGCCTGCGGGATGGAGGGCGCTATTCCGGATTTGCCGGGCGTCAATCTGATGGATCTGGAGGCTGTGCGGGCGCGGAAGACGATTTTCGGCGACTGCCATCTGCACAATGCGGTCGATATTCATGTGCCTGCGAAGAATGTGACCTACCGTTGGGCGATCCGGGATGGATGGAAGCTGATCCTTCCGAACAAGGTGAACGTGACCGGGCCGGGGGCGATCAAGGGGGAGAAGGGGAGTGGGGAGATCGAGCTGTATCACGTGGCCGAGGATCCGTGGGAGAAGGAAAACCTGGCGGCGAAGGAGCCGCAGAGGGTGGAGGAACTTCGGGAGGCGATTGACGGGTGGTGGCCGGCGGAGGTGCCCGCGACGGGGGCTGAATGACGGAGGGGGAACAAGCTCAAAAACACCGACGACACGAAAAGGAAAGCAGGGGAGGGATGTTGGTGGAAATCCGTGGCTAGGGATGGTGTCGTCTGCTTTTTTGGAGTAGGGGAATGCCATGACGCGTGTTTTTCGAATTCTTGGATTGTGGAAAAGGCGAAGGATTGTCGGGCTGGTCGCGCCGTTGTCCGTCGGCGTGGTCGTCCTGTTGGCGACCTGTGCGAAGCCCCCGCGGATGCCGGTGGTGGACGGGGCGGTGATTGAGATCCGGCGCTCGGATGGGGATTTGCGGCCGGGCGAGGCGGGTTATGCGTCGACGCTCCAGCTTTATTGGTTTGGCACGGCCTGCCATCTCATCCGCTTGGGTGATTTGTCTGTTCTGACCGATCCCTTTGTCACGAACGATCTGAAGCTGTTCGGGATGGAATCCGATCCGGGACGAGTGGCGGCGACACTGGGGAGGATTCCGCCGCCGGACGGGGTGCTGGTGAACCATAGCCATCACGACCATATTCTCGACGCGTATGCCGCGATGGCGCTGTCGTCGTGGCGGGAGCGCGAGGTGCCGCTTTACGGGGGACGTAGCGGGTTGAATGTGCTGGCCGGATTCGATGGGGGATCGGTTGATCCGCGTTGGCACACGGCCGCGCACGGGGAGCGGTTCAGGATTGCGGGTGGGAAAGCGGGGAGCTATGCCGAGATCACTCCGTTCCAGACCCGGCACAGTCCGCACCTGAAGTGCGGTTATACCTTCGCGGACGGGCTGGTCGAGAAGCCCCGGACCTCGCCGCCCCGGAAGCTGACGGATTTCCAGTCGGGAGAAGTCTTCAATTACCTCATCGAGATGCACGGCCCGGGCGGGGCGCGATGCAACGTTTTCTACCTTGGCGCACCGTTCGACCTTGGGGTTTCGCCTGAGAGCCTGCCACCGGTGGGGACGCGGATCGACGTCGCTATCATTCTCGCTCCCTCCGCCGACAATATCCCGGGGTATCCCGAGAAACATCTGGCGCGCTTGCGGGCGCGGCAACTGGTGCTCTCGCATTTCAATACCTTCGTGCGCGAGGATCCCGACGAGCAACTCGCGATTGCCGGGCGTGATGTCGTGAAGATGCCGAAGCTTTCCCGCGATCTCCAGGCGGCCTTCGCACGCAACCCGACGGAGTATCCGGAATTCGAGAAACTGCACATCCCAGCGATCACGAGGATCGAAGGGGATGGGCGGGTGCGGAATGTGATCCGGATTCGGTAGGGGACGAGGGCGCAGGTTGGATATCCCCGCTGGGGCCAATCTCGGGGAATAAGGGGCCCAGGGCGTTGTCCCGGGCTACGAGGGGGCAGGCCCTTCTCCTTGGGGTGTCGAATCTCAGATGCTTGTTAGGGAGGGGCTAATCCCCTCGTTTCGGTCGGGCCGGGGGAGCGTATAAATCGTCTCGGAATACAAAATTTCTCTTGAAATTACGGAAATGTTAAATAATCGTTCTCGTAATCATGAATACCAGAGAATCCGGAAACCTTCGAATCCTTCCGTTGACGCTTGCCAGTGCCGTGATGGCGTTGGCGGGGGTGAGCTGCAAGGGCACCAGTGCGACTGCCGACAGCGGGAGCTATGACGATTTCTACGCCAGTACCGGTTCGACCGGGACGGTGGGGGAATACGACAATATCTATGACGAGAGCGGCGTGCAGAAGGTTGACGACTATTCCGGAGATAACTCGTCCTACGAATATTCCGCCGGCACCGACTATGCGAGCAACGACAGCGGAACGTCGTCGGCGTCGACCTACACCCCTCCGAAGCCCGCACCGAAACCGGCGCCGAAGCCGGTGAGCACGCCTACGGTGTCGAAGCCGAAACCGTCCAGCAGCACGACGTATCACGTCGTGCAGAAGGGGGAGACCCTCTATCGGCTGAGCCGGAACTACGGGACGAGCGTGGCGGCGATCCAGAGCGCGAACAATTTGAACGACAACCTGATCAAGATCGGGCAGAAACTGGTCATTCCCAAGTAGCGGCTCCCGAATCACGGAAAACTTCACCACTGGCATTGACTCCAGCATTGAGACGCGTCCTTTCGGGGCGCGTCTTTTTTGTTTTTCCGATTGGCGTTTGCAAGCGCTGGGGATTGGTCTAGTAAAACGGGCGGGCCGATCCCGGCCCTCGTTGAATCATGTTGAAGAGCGAATCACGGCACATTCATTTCATTGGCGTCTGCGGGACGGCCATGGGCTCGGTCGCGGTGGCGATGAAGCGCCGGGGCTACACCGTCACGGGATCGGACGCGGGGATCTATCCGCCGATGTCCGACTTCCTCGCCCGCGAAGGGGTGAAGATGTTCGACGGCTTCCGTCCGGAGAACATTCCGGAGGAGACGAATCTTGTCGTGGTGGGCAACGCGATCAGCCGGGGGAACGAGGAACTGGAATCGGTGATGGAGCGGAAGCTTCTCTTCACCTCGTTGCCGGAGGTGCTGAAGCATTTCTTCCTCCAGGGAAAGCGGAATCTTGTCGTGACGGGCACGCACGGGAAGACAACGACCTCGTCGATGCTGGCGTGGATCCTCAAGGACGCGGGGCGCGATCCGAGTTATATGATCGGCGG
>JAHEDC010000226.1 GCA_024641425.1 Verrucomicrobiales bacterium
CGATGTTTTCTTCGGCATCAGCGCGTCGCTGGACATGCCGCCCTACATCTACATTGAAAACGACCGCACGGTGGGCGTGCCGACGGTTGAGAAGTCGTTCAAGGTGCCGAAACGGGTCGGGCCGGCCCACGTCGATTTCGAAGCCGAGGACGTGTTGCCCGATGTGACGGAGCGGGCGGTGAGGTTCGTCACGGAATGCGGGCACGACGCGGAGCGGAAACCGTTCTTCCTTTATGTTCCGCTGAACTCGCCCCACACGCCGATCGTTCCGAAAGCGGAGTTCATCGGGAAGAGCGGCGTGGGGGAATACGGCGATTTCGTCTGCCAGAGCGACTGGGCGGTCGGGCGCATCGTGGACGCGCTGGAGGACAACGGCTTTTCCGACAACACGCTGGTGATCGTGACCAGTGACAATGGCTGCTCGCCGCAAGCGGACTTTCCGGCTCTCGCGAAGTTCGGGCATGATCCGAGCTACACTTTCCGCGGGCACAAGGCCGACATCTACGAGGGCGGGCATCGGGTCGCCTTCGTCGCGAAGTGGCCGGGGAAGATCGCCGCCGGCAGCATGAGCGACCAGACGGTCTGCCTGACCGATCTCTTCGCGACGGTCGCCGCCATCACCGGGGCGCCCGTGCCGGCCGATGCGGCGGAGGATAGTGTGAGTCTCCTGCCTGCCCTGCTCGGCAAAGTCGAGAAGCCCTTGCGCGAGGCCACCGTGCATCATTCGATCAACGGCTCCTTCGCCATCCGGCAGGGGAAATGGAAACTCTGCCTCTGTCCCGGGTCGGGTGGCTGGAGCGACCCGAAACCGGGCAAGGCGACCAAGGGAATGCCGCCGGTGCAACTCTTCGACCTCGCTTCCGACATCGGCGAGACAAAGAACGTTGCCGCCGAGCATCCTGATGTCGTGAAGGCCCTGACGAACCTCCTTCAGCAATACGTCGACCAAGGTCGCAGCACCCCCGGAGAGCCTCAGCGGAACGAGGGCACGGTGCGGATCAGCCGGAGCGAGTGATCGTCACCGCGCGGGCGGTCTTTCGCTTTGGGGGCTCGGCCCACGCTTCATTCCTTCGGCGTCGCCTCGACGATAATCGTGCCGGCTTCGTTGTCGGTGCGGGCGGAGAGGTTCGAGTTTTCGAAGACTTTCTTCTGCTCGTCGTCTTTCTTGTAGGGCGCGAGGAGGTCGGATTGGGCCATGCGCTCAACGAAGCCTTCAGGGGGTGTGGCCTTGGGGATTTCCATCGACTCGATGCGGAAGAAGATGCGGCCGTCGCCGGACTCCACGGCGAGGACGGCACGGCCATTGAGGTAACGGGGCTTTTTCCAGAAGGCGATCCGGTTCATGGGGAGGGCGATACGGGCCTGGACGCGGTCGTCCTTGATCGACTCGAAGAACACGGTGCCGCGCACCTGCGCGAGGGCGCTTTCGTTGTGCACGAGGGTATTCAGGTCGCGTGCACTCAGGGCGAGAGTGGCGGGCTTGCCACCGGCGGAGGCATCGGCGAAGTCGGCGAGCCGTTTGCGGGTGTCGAGGACTTCCTCGTGGCTGGTGGGCTCGACGGGAAGGGCCTCCTGAATCTCGCTGGCGAAGACGGCGATGTCCTTGTCCTGGCGCACGCCCGAATAGATGCCGTAACTGGCAATGCCCGCGATCATGGCGAAGAGGAGGGCGATGATGATGCAGCCGGCTCCGGGGGAAGAGTGGATCTCGGGCTGCGGCGGGTTCTCGCTGGTGGTAGCATCCGGAGCGGGATCGGAATGATGTTCGGTGGATTCGTCGGACATGGTCGGGCGGCTACGGTTGCATCCGGGAAGGGCGGGGTCTAGTAGTTTGGCTGAATATGGCACGCATACTCGCAGCGCTTTCCGGCGGCGTCGATAGCAGCGTGGCCGCCGCGCTGCTCGTGCGCGAGGGCCACGCGGTGGTTGGCGCGTACATGAAGAACTGGATCAACGAGGAAAACATCACGGGACATTGCCCGTGGGAGGAGGACATCGAGGACGCGCGGGCGGTGGCGGACGCCCTGGGGATTGAATTCCGTGTGGTGAATCTGATGCGCGACTACCGGGAGCGGGTTGTCCGCTATTTGTTGGAGGGCTATGAGGCCGGAATCACGCCGAATCCGGATGTGATGTGCAACCGGGAGATGAAGTTCGGCGTCTTCCTCGACTATGCGCTGGAGGAGGGGTTCGAAGCGTTGGCGACCGGGCATTACGCGCGGAAATTCACGCACGCGGATGGAAGCTGCGACATCCTGCGGGGCGTCGACGGAAACAAGGACCAATCGTATTTCCTCGCCCTTCTGCGACAGGAGCAGATCCGGCGGGCGCTTTTTCCGGTCGGCGACATCGCGAAGCCTCAGGTCCGCAAACTGGCGCTGGACTTCGGGCTTCCGAACGCCCGGAAGAAGGACAGTCAGGGAATCTGCTTCATCGGCGAGGTGAAGATGAGCGATTTCCTGAGGGCCTTCGTGCCGGATTCACCGGGCACTATCGTCGATTCGCAAGGGAAGCGACTCGGCGAGCATCGCGGGCTGCACCTCTACACGTTGGGGCAACGGAAGGGGATCGGGGTGCCGTCGAATGCCTTCAGGGAAGCCTTTGTCGTCGTCGAAAAACGCGGTGCGACGAATGAATTGGTGGTCGCGTTCGACCGGCCGGACACGCCGCGGCTCTACGCGCGACGGTGCCGGATCGGCGAACTCTCAGCCACCCGCGAGGCGCTGGATTCGCCAAGACCCTTGCTCGCGCAAGCGCGGTATCGCACCCCGGCGATGCCGGCCGAGTTCATACCGACGGGGGAGGGCCGGGCGGATCTGGTCTTCGCCGGGCCGCAGCGCGCCCTGACGCCAGGGCAGATCTGCGCCTTCTACGACGGCGAAACGCTCCTGGGAGGGGGCGTTTTCGGCGAGATCCTTCACGACGACGGGAATTCGGCGACGCATTCGATCTCGACCCGGGCATCGAGCGGGAGCTTGGCGACCTGAATGGTCGAGCGGGCCGGTTTGTGATCGCCGAACATCTCGGTGTAGATCCCGTTCATAGCCGCGAAGTCGTTCATATCCTTGAGGAAAACGGTGTTTTTCACGATATTCGCGAGGGTCATGGATTCGGCGCTGAGGAGGCCCTTGATGTTTTCGATGACGCGGCGGGTCTGCGTTTCGATGTCGTCGTCGACGAGTTTCATTGTCTCGGGATCGAGCGGGATCTGGCCGGAGGCGAAAAGGAGGTTGCCGGTGCGGATGGCCTGCGAGTAGGGGCCGATGGCGGCGGGAGCGGAAGTGGAATTGACGATTTGCATGGCGCTCCTATAGCGCGTCTCCCGGAGATTGACAATGGTCCGGAAAAATGGTGGAATCGGCACATCCATGAACATGCAAACGTCCTCCCTTGTCTCGCGTCGCAACCTGATCAAATCGGCCGGTGCTCTTGCGGGCGGCGGATTGCTCGGCGTCACGGCGGCGGAAGCGGAGGAAGGGAAGATGAGGGAACGCGCTTCAGGGTTCCGTTACTGCCTGAATATGTCGACGATTCGCGGCCAAAACCTGAGCATGGAAGAGGACGTCGATGTGGCGGGAAAGGCGGGCTACGATGCCATCGAGCCGTGGCTGGGAAAACTGCACGAGTTCGTCGGGAAGGGAGGCTCGCTCAAGGAACTGCGGAAGCGGATCGAGGGCCATGGGATGACGGTCGAGAGTGGGATTGGCTTCGCGAAATGGATAGTGAACGACGATGCGGAACGCGCGAAAGGGATGGATGAGGCAAAGCGGGACATGGAACTGCTCGCGGAGATCGGTGGCAAACGCATGGCGGCCCCTCCGGCCGGAGTGGGAGGGAGCGAGGTCATTCCCCTCGAGGTCGTTGCCGGCCGCTATCGCGCGCTGCTGGAACTCGGCGACCAGACCGGGATCACGCCGCAGATCGAGATGTGGGGCGGGAATCCGACGATCGGGACGGTGGCGAAGGCGGTGTATATCGCGCTTCAGAGCGGCCATCCGAAGGCCTGCTTCCTCGGCGATGCCTATCACACTTACAAGGGGGGGTGCGACTTTTCGAATTTCACCCTGCTGAGCGGGAAGGCAATCCAGGTTTATCACATGAACGACTACCCGGCCGATCCCCCTCGGGAGACGATCAATGACTCGCACCGGGTTTATCCGGGTGACGGTGTGGGGCCGATCGTGGAATTGCTGAGGACGTTCCGCAAGGAAGGAGCTACGCCGGCCTTGTCGCTTGAGCTTTTCAACAAGAGCTACTGGGAGCAAGACGCCCTTGAGGTCGCGAAGACCGGTTTGGCGAAGATGCGGGACGCGGTCGCAAAGGCGGAAGCGTGACCGGGGAGCGCCTTAGCCGTCGGCTTCGAGACGCTTGCCGAGGCTGACGACATCGTCACGCCGGAAGCCCAGCGTTTCATAGAAGGCGAGGACGGTCGTGTTTCGGGAACGCACCTGGAGATTGATCTTCGGGCAGCCAAGGCCCTCCAGGTATTCCTCGGCGGCCCGCACCAGGCGGGTGCCGAGTCCGCGGCGACGATCCTTCGGGGCAACCGCGAGGTAATTGATCCATCCTCGATGGCCATCGAAGCCGATCATGCACGTACCGATAATTTCCCCGCCGAGCGCTTCGGCGACGAGGAAGCCTGCGGGATCGGCGGAGCATTTGCGGAGGATGTCCTTGTGCGGGTCATTCCAAGGGACGACGAGATCGCAGGCCCGCCAAAGCGCGACGACGGCCTCGGTATCTTCTTTCTGGAAACGCCGAATGCGTTCCCCTCCCGAGGGTTCAGTAGCGCGGGACATCGGGATCAATGGCGGTGGACCAGGCCTCGATGCCGCCGTGAAGACTGAAGGTATTGCGAAATCCCCGCTGGCGCAGGAAATGGGTGGCCTGAAGAGAGCGCATGCCGTGGTGGCAGTAGACGACAAGGCCTTGGCCGAAATCGCCGCCAAGACGGGCGACGGCGTGTTCCGCGAAGCCGGAAAGTGGAATGAGCTCGGCGCCTTCGATGCGGCAGTAGTCGAACTCGTCGGCCTCGCGGCAATCGATAAGACGGTGGGGGAATTCCCCCAAGCGGAGGGCAGCGAGTTCCTCGACCGTGATCTCGGAACGTTCGTCGGATGGAGGAAGCAAGCGCGGTTGGAGATTACGGAAGAATGGGGACCGAGGCCCGCCTTGCTGGTTGCTTTCCGTTCTCCTAGTAAGAGATGGTGACGGGGGTATTGAGCGAGACGTTGTTGTAGAAATTCTTCGCCATCCACTCGGGCATTCGGATGCAGCCGTGGGAAGCGGGATAGCCCGGCAGATAACCGGCGTGCATTCCTACCCCACCGTTGGTGACACGCATGAAGTAGGGCATGGGAGCTCCCACGAAGTGACAGCCCGGTGGAACCGGCTCCTTACCGAAATTGGCGTCGTCGTCGACGACATTGCCAGCCGAGTCATTGAAAGTGCCGTAGAGATTCGAGCGATGGTTCGGATTTTTCTGAAGGATTTTATAAGTACCGGTGGGAGTTTCTCGCCCTTCGGTTCCCGTCGAGATCATCGAGACCCCGACGAGTTCCCCGCTCTTGTAGAAGTAGGCCTTCTGATCACGGAGGCTGATCCGAACCGAGGGGGCTCCGCTCACGCCGTCGCCATCCCAATAGGAAACATTGTCGACGGGGCCACTATAAGGGGAGCCATGGCTCATCTGGCCGTGACTGGGGCCGAAGGGTTCGAGGTATCTGGTGCCCCCGTTGGCCACCGTACGCGGCGTGGAAAGGCACGCCGAGAGGATAAACAGCGAGGCTGCCGAAAGGAGAAGGGCGGTGAATGGTGGTCTGATCATTCTGAAGGTGTTATATGGAAAGCGCTAATTATCACTGATACTGTAGGAATCGTCAAGAGATCCTCCTTGAGGGTGGGAGTCAGGGACCAGGAGAAAATTCCGATTGCGTAGCGGGGGAAAGTTCCGGATCATCAGCACCTATTATTCGGAGCCGCGGTGCCAATTTCCCGAAAGGAGATACGACGCTGGCCGCCATCCGGATCAAGCCAACCTCATTATGCCGAATTACGACTACCAATGCGACAAGTGCGGAGAAACCTTTGAGGTTTTCCAGTCCATGACCGCCAAACGGCTGACCAAGTGTCCGGACAAGAAATGCGGGGGAAAGGTGACGCGCCTCCTGGGGACGGGGGCCGGGCTTCTTTTCAAGGGGAGCGGCTTCTACATCACCGACTATCGAAGCGAGTCCTACAAGCAGGGCGCCAGTACCGAGACGAAGGCGGCGAGTGCTTCGACGGACTCGGGTGGCACCTCTGGAGGGGATACGAAAGCGGTGACGCCGCCGAAGGATTCGAAACCGGCCGCTGCACCCGAAGCGAAGAGCAAGCCGAAGCCGAAAGCCAAGGGAAAGGAGTGAACTCCCGCCGATGGCCCGCGAGATCACAGGAGACGACAAGGATTCGGAACGTGGGAGCGAGCCTCCTTCGCCGAAGCGGCGGCGGAAGGGTGTGTCCCTGCTTGGATTCTTCAATCTCGTTGTTTACGCCTCGGCGTTCGTGGTCGGAGTCCTCATCTACCTTCCGGGGGCTGATTTCCCCCCTGCGGGAGCTTCCGATGCCGATATTCTGGAGGTGATCAAGGATGCGGATGCCGAAGCCCTGACGGAAGTCGAATTGACCGAGGCCATGATCAACGGTCTCCTCCAGCGCACTTTGACCGCACACGATACGGGGCCGGTTTCGGAATTTGTCCGGCACGGGCGCGTCTGGATCTATCTCCACGAGAACCGGGCGGAGATTGTGATGGAGAGACGGGTTGTCGGTCACTCGTCGACGATTGCCATCGAGGTCGAGTTGGAGGCAACCGGCAGGGCGCGGACGTTGACCGTCACCAAGGGACGCTTCGGGCGCCTGCCCGTACCCTCGGGAGTGCTGCGACTGGTGCTTCCGGCTTTCGCGAGTCTGAAGGCAGCCTACGCGGAGGAAATCGCGGCGATACTTTCGTCGAAAAAGATTACCTTCGCGCCCGGGAAGATGATACTGTCACTCTGACCGTAGTCGCGGCGGTTCCGGGGGATGGGAACGGAAAATCCAATCGCGCCTTACATGAAAACCCAGCAATCCAGAGTTCCCCCACGGCGGAGACGACGATCTTTTCTTCCCGCGCTGATCACGTTCGCCCTCTCTTGGTCGGCCGGAGTCCAGGCCCAGGAGGAGATCGCGGCCGTGGTTCCAGAGGAGGCCCTAGAAACCCTGCCCGCGATGCCCGGGGACGGCCGCGAGGTTCCAGGCATCGGCCGCAACCCAACGCCGGAGCGGAGCGAGAGCTCAAGCGGGCAATTTGTCGTTTACGGACAGAACTGGAAATTGCGCGGCGATTTCTGTCTTCTTGCCGAGGAAGTGAAGACGGAATTCTTGCGACTGCTGGCACTCAAGGACGAGTGGACGTTTCCCGTCGTGATCCAGGTTTCCGAGGCCCTCGGGGGTGTCAACGAGGGGGATCCGGTGAGATCGAAAGTAAGCCCGATCGAGGATACCTTCCGGTTTCATATCCGGGTTGAAGTCGGGGACGAACTGAAGCCCGAGCAAATCCGTGAAGAGGTGCTCAACGTGCTCCTTTACGAATTCATCCTTCGAAACAGGGGACGGGTCGGCGAGACGCGTAAGCGCCTGACTGTCCCCGACTGGCTGAAGGGCGGCATTGCGGCCGCGATCGCCTACCGCGCGGAAGGGGGGCGCCGCAACTCGCTCTTCGGGGCCATTTTCCGGTCGGGACGCATCCTCTCGGTGCCCGATGTCATGCGCGGGCGCAAGCCTGATTCATCCTCGGTCGGAAAGGCGATTTACGACGCTTCGGCCTGTGCTCTCGTCCTCACCCTGCTCGCCCAACCGGAGGGCTCGGTCCGCCTGCAGCGGCTGGTCACGGACCTTCTCGTCTTCGACGGCACCGATTATGCCCTCTTGAAGAAATACTACCCCGATCTCTCCGACTCCAATAACAGCCTCGAGAAATGGTGGGCCCTGCAGATTGCCTCGCTGGCGGAGCCAGGCGTCCTCGACATCATGACCGTCGCCGAGACCGAAGCCGCGCTCCAGCAGGCACTTCTGGTGCGGGTAATCGCCGAGAGCGGGGAAGTGCCGGAGAAACGGAAACCGCTCTTCAGCCTCGGGCGTTCGAGCGGGACGTCTCCGGAGGGCACCGCACCGGAAACACGCGACCTCCTTACCTATGAACTGCGAGACTACGCGCATTTCATCCGCAGGGACGATCGCGAGGCGGTGCTCGAGGCGGTGCGGCTCCGGCTGATGGGCGTCGGCACGCGTGCCTTTCCGCTTCACCGTGCGCTGATCGCACAATACGATGCCATTCTCGCGTCCCTCGCCAAGGGCCGGAAGCGCGGCGTGGACGAGAAACTCGCGGAACTGGCCGCGATCAGACTCGATCTTCTCAAGATGGCACGGGATGCCGAGGACTACCTGCACTGGTACGAGGCCACTCAGGAGAACCGCCAGAGCGGGGCCTTTGAGGAGTACCAGAAATTCGCGGAGCAACTCCGGGAGGACCGCGCGCCCCGTCCGGATCCGATTTCGCAATATCTCGACGCCCTGGAGAAGGAATGGCGTTGACCGGCGCCCCAGAGACCGCTTGCGCGCGCTTCCGTTTGACGCACGTTCCCGCGATGGAAAACCTCACCTTACAGGAACGGGTGATCCTTATAGGAATCGTCCTCCTTCTCATTGCCGGCACGCTCACCCGCATGTGGCGCCATTCCCGCGAACCGCAGGGCGATACTCCTCGGGCGGCAGACGCCCCTTCCGAATTCTCGCCCTAGATCCGACACCCGCTCTATGGAAAAACCCGCCTTCGAAGACGTCGTGGCCTCACTGGTCGAAAACGATGCCACCTACGACAAGGAAGCCTACAATTTCGTCCGCGACTCGCTCAGCCTCGTCCTCGCCGAAGCCCGCAAGGAACACGGTGGCCCGGACCGCCAGGTGAGTGGGCCGGAACTCGTGGACGGATTCCGGCGCCTCGCGCTCCGCCGCTTCGGGCCCATGGCCGACACTGTTCTTGAAACCTGGGGTTTCAAGGCAACCCGCGATGTCGGCACGATCGTCTTCCAACTCATCGACGCGGGCGTTTTCGGGCGGACGCCCGAAGACAAGCCCGAGGACTTCGATGACCTCTTCGAGTTCCATGACGCCTTCGTCGTCCCCTTCCTCCCGCGCTCCGGCGACGCCGCCCGGAAGCGCTGAGAGGAGAGGAGGGTGCCGCGTGGGCTGGTCAAGGCGAACGGAATCGCAAGGGAACGGACACGGAGATCCGTTCTCCGTGTGCCGCGCATCGCGGCTTGCAATCGCGGGGGATCGGCGTTTGAATTCGCCCTCCTTTCCCGACCATGCGCAAATCCCAATCCAGCCCGACTTCCGAACCCGCCCCCGATTCCGAGAAGCGGGGCAGCCTCCGCGAGGCCATGGCCCTCTTCGCCTACATGCGGCCTTATCGTCGCCCGTTCTACACCGCCCTCGTCGCCCTCTTCCTCACCGCCGGGCTCTCGCTCGTCTTTCCCTACATGATGGGGAAGCTCGTCGGCGGTGCCATGGGCCAGCACTCGGTCGACGTGGACGCCGTTGCGGCGGGCATCAACCAGGTCGCCCTCATCCTCGTCGGCGTCCTTGCCCTCCAGTCCTTCATCGCCTTCTGGCGCATCCGCTGGTTCGCCAGCGCGGGCGAGCGCGCGTTGGCCGACATCCGCCGCGACGTCTACGGACGGCTCATCCGCCTGCCCATGACCTTCTTCTCCGAGCGCCGCGTCGGAGAGCTTTCGAGC
>JAHEDC010000227.1 GCA_024641425.1 Verrucomicrobiales bacterium
GGGAGGCGGTGGAAAGTTTTCGACTGCGCGGCGCGAAACCATCCCAAGCCGGATGACGTCCTCGATCTCGGCGACGGGCACGTCCATCATGCCGTGGGGGTTGTCGGCGAGGGCGAATAGCCGGGGCGTGATCTGGTTCACCCGCACGTCCGTGCATTGCGCCGAGAGGAGCACCGCGACGAGCAGGGTGTAGGCGTCGGCGTGGTCGAGCGGGATCGGGGTCTCGGGATAGAGCGCCGCGAGGCGCTTCGCGATGTGTTCGGCTCGTTCCTTTTTGGTCATGGCTTCCGGCTTACACGCGGAGGGGCGCACTGTCCAGTGGCACACTTGCGCGATGGGTCCGGCGTCGCTAGATTCAGCGCACATGCCTCGCTCTTCCAGTGCCACCCTTTTCTTCCTCGCGCTCGCCGCGCTTTCACCAGCGCGTGCCCATCAGGCAGTGCAGACGAACCTCTACCTCGACATCGAACTCACCGAGTCCTCGCTGAATTACGAGTTCTGGGTCGCCGCCTTCCTTTTTCCACCCGTCGACGACGTCACCCTCGCCGACAAGGAGAACCGCCCGACGGTGGAGGAACGCGGCGAAGCCATCGTCGAGTATCTCACGAAGAATTGCCCGGTCGAGATCGACGGCATCGCGGTGAAGCCGGTTATGGACTCCATCAAATGGCAGGACATGGAGCAGGCCTTCCATTTCGGTGCCCTCACTGACTTCACGATGGCGCAGATCAAGTTCCACTACCCGGTGAAGGCAGCGCCGAAGAACATCCGCATGAAGTGGGGCGTCTTCGTGAAGGAGCCCGACTTCGGCTGGGAAGGCCTCATCGATCCCGACCAGGATCCGCAGGAACTCGACCTCATCATCATCATGAACGGCAAGGAGGATTACGCGAAATTCTCCCCCACCGAACCCGAAGTCCTCTGGCACGCGCCGGTCGATCCCTCGATGCTTTTCGTCGCCCCGCTGCCCGCGATCACCGCCCCCGTGTTCCCGCTCCCTGTAGCATCGATCCTCCTCGGCGTGGCCGGCCTCGGCTTCCTCCTCTTCAGTGGAAAGGGCCGCGTGCCTGGCGCAGTGCGAATCGGCATCTTCGCCGCCATTGCGGGCGGCGCCATCTTCTCCCGCAGCCTCCTCAGCGTGGAGGTTCCGAAGTTCTGGGCTCCTTCCGCGCCGAAACTGACCGAGGCCGAAGCCGTCGAGACCTTCACCAAGCTCCACGAGAACATCTACCGCGCCTTCGACTACGACAACGAGGACGACATCTACGACGCCCTCTCTCAGAGCGTCGAAGGCGTCCTTCTCGACAAGATCTACACCGAGGTCTTCCAGTCCCTTATCCGGCAGGAGGACGGCGGCGCGGTCGCGAAGGTTCAGAAGGTCGACATCGTGAAATGCGAGGCCCTCGCCAATCCCTCGAACCCCGACGAATACGCCCTCGACTGCCGCTGGCGCGTCCACGGCTTCGTCGAGCACTCCGGGCACATTCACAGTCGCCTCAACGAATACCAGGCCCGCTACACCATGGCCGCGCGGGGCGAACACTGGAAGATCACCGGCGTCCAAGTCAACGAGCAGGCCCGCCTGAACCCCGCCACCCTCGAACGTGTCGACATCCCCGCTGATATCCCTCAGTAAGGTCGCCTTCGACTACGCGGATCCCGCGAGCCGCTTCTCCCTGCGCGTCCCCTCGCTCGAGATCGCCCGGGGCGAGCGTGTCGCCCTCATCGGCGGCAGCGGCTGCGGCAAGACAACGCTGGCTTTGCTTCTCGCCGGCATCCACACGCCCGCGTCCGGCGAGATCCTCGTCGATGGCACCGCCGTCCACCGGCTTTCGGAAACCGGGCGCCGCCGCTTCCGCATCGCGCGCATCGGCTTCATCTTCCAGGAATTCGAACTCCTCGACTACCTCCGCGCCGACGACAACATCCTCCTCCCTTATCGTATCAATCCCGCCCTGAAACTCGACGCCACGACCCGCTCCCGTGTGGCCTCCCTCGCCGATCGTCTCGGCCTCGCGCCCGAGAAACTCCAACGCTTCCCCGCGCGCCTCTCCCAGGGCGAACGCCAGCGCGTCGCCATCGCCCGCGCGCTCATCAACGAGCCGCGCATCCTCATCGCCGACGAGCCCACCGGCAACCTCGACCCCGCCAGTGCCGCCGCCGTCATGACTCTCATCGAAAGCGAGGCCGCACGGCTGGACGCGACCTTTCTCATGATCACCCACGATCATTCGCTCCTCCCCCGCTTCGACCGCACGCTCGACGTCGAAACCTTCTCGGCCACCATCTAAGTCCGATGCGTTCCCTCCTCTTCCTCACCGGACGCTATCTCGCGGCGAACAAGATCAAGACCGGCATCCTCCTCGCCTGTCTCACCATCACCTTCTTCCTCCCCCTCGTCCTCCACTTCCTCGTCGGCTACTACGAGACCGATATGCTCCGCCGCGCCCACGCCACCCCCCTCATCGTCGGAGCCAAGGGCGACCGCTACGACCTCGTCCTGAAGACGCTCTACTTCAACGGCGACGCGCCGGAGCCGATCAGCATGGCCGAGCTGAATGACGTCCGCGGCCAGCACCGCGGCCTTGTCATTCCCCTCCACCTCGCCTATTCCGCTCACGGCGTCCCCGTCATCGGCACCAGCCTCGAATACTTCGAATTCCGTCACTTGAAACTCTCCGCCGGAACGCTTCCGGTCCGTCTCGGCGATTGCGTCGTCGGTCACGATGTCGCGGAGAAACTCGGCCTCGCCCCCGGCGGCCACGTCCTCACCGACCAGGCAAGTCTTTATAATATCGGCGCGTCCTATCCGCTGAAGATGCGTGTTACCGGCGTCCTCGCTCAGTCCGACACTCCCGACGACGGCGTTGTCTTCACTGATACCAAGACCGATTGGATCATCGCGGGCATCGGCCACGGCCACACCGACCTCGCCGCCGACGATGATACCAACAAGGCGGTCATTCTCGGAAAGGAAGGCAACACCGTCACCGCCAACGCCGCCCTCGTCGAATACACCGAGATCACCGAGGCGAACATCGCGAGCTTCCACTTCCACGCCGCCCCCGAGGCCCTTCCGCTCACGGCCCTCATCGTTGTGCCCGACAGCGATAAGTCGGCCACGCTGCTCAAGGGCCGCATGAGTATCTCCCAGACCGCGCAGTTACTGATCCCCACCGAAGTCATCACGGAACTGATGGACGTTGTCTTCAGGGTGAAGCGCTTCTTCGATTCCAGCTTCGTCCTCGTCGCCCTCGCCACCGCGCTCTTCCTCGTGCTCGTCCTCCATCTTTCCCTCCGCCTCCGCCGCGCCGAACGCAATACCATGTTCCGCATCGGTTGCGCGCGCGGGACGATTTTCTGGCTCCATTTCCTCGAACTCGGCGTCATTCTTGTTGCCGCCCTCGGAGCCGCCGCCCTTCTTTCCCTCCTTACCCTTGCCAACGCCCCCCGCCTGTTACAATGGCTTTCCTGACTTATGAAACTCCAATACCTCGCCCTTTCCCTCGTCCTCCTCACGGCGGCCTGTAACCGCGACACCATCGAGCAGAATCCTTCGACGAACACATCCGCCAAGCCGGTCATTTACACCGACTTCTACCCGACCCAGTATTTCACCCGGCGCATCACCGGCGATCTCGCCGATGTCGTCTGCCCCGTCCCTCCCGACGAGGACGCCATCTTCTGGAAACCCGACGCGGAAACGATCGCCCGCTACCAGCAGGCCGACCTCATCGTCCTCAACGGAGCCGGCTTCGCCCAATGGGTCGCCCAAGCGACCCTCCCGGACTCCCGCGTCGTCGAGACCGCGAATCCCTTCAAGTCCGAATGGATCACCTACGAGAATGCCGTCGTCCACAAGCACGGCAACGAGGGCGAGCACTCGCACGAGGGTCTCGACGGACATACCTGGGTCGATCCCGTGAACGCGAAGATCCAGGCCGGAGAAATCCTCGCCGCCCTCCTCCGGGAGTGGCCCGAGCACAAGGAAGCCTTCGAGAAAGGCTTCGCGTCCCTCGCCACCGACCTCGACGCCCTCGACGCCGGTTTCCGCGCCCTCGCCTCCGATATCCCCCTCCTCACCTCCCACCCCGCCTACAACTACATCGCGCGGCGTTACGGGTGGAAGATCCACAACCTCGACCTCGATCCCGAGACCATGCCCGACGACGCCACCTTCGCCACCATCAAGGAGATTCTCGTCGATTTCCCGGCCAAGTCCCTCCTCTGGGAATCCGCGCCCACCCCCGAGATCGCCGCCCGCTTCCAATCCGAACTCGGACTCGCCAGCAAAGTCTTCTCCCCCTGCGAACTCAAGGACACCGACGACTACCTCACCGTCATGCAGGCCAACCTCGCCGCCATGGAGCAGATAAAATAGTGCGCCACGCCACGTAGTGGGGGCATCCTGCCCCTACCCCCCATAATCCGAAGGCAAACTCCCCCCAGCGCACCCCTCCGCGACAAAAAGCCCGAAGTCCTCTCCCCCCAACCCCGCCTTCTCCGGATTCCGCTCGATATACCGCACCACCCTCCCAAAGTGCGCCGCGTCCCGCACCAGACGGTTATACGCATCCTCCTGCCATAAGCCGCCCTCTTCTCCGAGCCACCGGTTGATCAGCAGAGCCGTGTATCCCTTCCATCCGCCCAGGACTTGCCCCATCTCCCACGCGGGATGCATCGATGCCACCACATGCACATGATTCGGCATCACCACCCACGCCAGCAGCCGGTAGCGCACACCATCGAAATGCCGGAGACTGTCCATCACAATTTCCCGCACAACCCCATCCCGGAGTACACAACGCCCATAACCCGCGTCCAACCACTTCTCCATCGCGAGCAGGAACCTCGTTTCGAATTCCTTCCTCTCACCCTCCGACCAAGGCTCCGGATGATGCCGAAGCCAGGCCGCCTTCTCCTCATTCCATCCCGAAAGCAACGAGACCGGAACCGCATCGACAAGCCGCCAGGTGAAAAAGTAAGTCGCGCCGGGCTGCTGCCAATGGGGCAACTTGTTTTCCGTCATCTGAATCTCCGCATAGGGATCGAAGAAGCGGATGGGGATCAACCCGGATTCATCCTGCGCACTCATCCTCTGCCCGTAACTCAATCCCCATGACATTGCGACTTTATTCGCACGCGTAGTGGGGGCATCTTGCCCCCACAATCCCCACCCTGGGGGCAGGATGCCCCCACTACGCCGCCATGCCCCTCCGCCTCATTTCCATCCTCCTCGCGAGCATCACTTTCACCCTCGCCGGCCCCTCCGATCCCGAGCCTGTCGCCGAGGCTTCCTGGATGCGCGCCATCGCGACACAAAAGCAAGCCCTCGACCAACCAAGCGTCGATCTCTGCTTCGTCGGAGATTCCCTCACCGAGTTCTGGACTGCCACCGGTAAGCCGATCTGGGATCTCGAATTCCACGACCGCACCTGCGTGAATCTCGGGCTCGCCGGCGACCGCACCGAGCATATCCTCTTCCGCCTTTCCCGCTTCAGCTTCGCCAAGGCAAAACCCAGAACTTTCATCCTCCTCGCCGGAACAAACAATCTCTCGAAAGATCCCCCCGACGCTCCCGCGGAAGTCGCCGCCGCCGTCATCCGCATCGCCGCCGTCCTGAAAACGAAATCCCCCGAGGCCCGCGTCTTCGTCCTCTCCATCCTCCCGAACGGCAACATCCCCGACACACCCCTCCGCAAAAGCATCGTCGAAACCAATCGCGTCCTCGCGGAGAGATACGCCGCCCAAGCCGACCCGAAAGTCACCTGGCTCGATCTCCACGACCGCTTCCTCACCGACCGGCAAACCTGGAAGCCCCACCTCACCCTCGACGGCACCCACCTTTCCCAAGCCGGCTACGACACCCTCGCCCAAGCCCTCGCACCACACCTGAAGTAGTGGGAGTTTCTCGTCCTCACCCCTCACTTTCCACCCATCGGAAGCTCCGCTGAAAGGGGGATGGTGATCTCGCCGAGCCTTTCCTCCTTCAGGATGTAAAGGGTTCCTCCGAGCAAGGTATCCCGGAATTCCCTCCAAAAGCGAACAGACAATCGATGCCCAACTTCGGTGAAATCCGGTGAGGAGATCGCGGTCGTGCGTCTAAACTCGCCATCCATCGGATAGCAATGGTCGTCATCGGGATCGGCGTAGACGAAATAGTAATCAGCATAACGATAGACAGGCAGCCATTTTGCATGATCGCCCCGATCACGAGGGCGTAGCAGATGGTGATAAGCATCAAAGTCCAAGTGGAACCTGCCGTTAGGCCACGGCTCCGCCTCCTCGCGCAAACGAAGTTTCGCATGGCCAAAATCCAGAGTGTGCGATTTGCCATCAATGGGAACCGAGCCCAACAATCTCCACTGAACGAATCTCGCTCTCAACTTACAAGAAAATCGGCCGCTCTCGGGGATGGGCTGCGCCGAGTCGAACGATGTCGCCCATGAGGAGGCATGATGCCGCTCCTGATACGCAGAAAGCTTGACCGGCTTTCCGATAATTTTCGCCAACGCCCGGTATTTGTTCCGTGGGAGGAGGTACCAGCTTGGTTGGGCCGCCTCAAGGGCCTTCTCCCGAATGGCGCTGAATTAAGCGGCTTTTCGGTGAAAAAGAGTGAGGAAATCCCGGGGGCGTGTTGATTCAAGTGTGACCAGAAAGCAACCGTTTCTCCCGGGATTCCCCACGACCCTTTGTGGTAGGATTCGCCGCCACCTGCAAGACGTTATCGCCTCCCGGCGGAAGGCACTGCAGGGTTCCTCGATCGCGTCCTACGCCCTGCAGTTCTCCCACATCCTGCCCGTCGATTTCCTCGAGGCGCATTCGGGCTCGCAGCGCAGGCGGCACTATTGCAACGTCAACGTCTTCTGGGCGTGGCTGGCCCAGATCCTCGAAGCCAACCCCTCCTGCTCGAAGGGTGTCAGCCTGGTGCAGGCGTGGTGCGCGGACGCGAACCTGCCCGCCCCGCCCGCGGACACGGGCGCTTACTGCAAGGTGCGAAATCGGATCAGGGCCGCGTTCCTGCGTGTCCTGCGGGGGCGGGTCAATGCCTGGCTCGCGGCGCGGATCCGCCCGGAGGACAAGTACGAGGGACTTGTCGTGAAGTCGATCGACGGCAGCTCGGTGCAACTCGAGGACACCGCGGAGAACCAGGCGGACTACCCCCAGCCGGCGAGCCAGAAACCCGGTTGCGGCTTCCCCGTCATGGGGATCATGGGCGTGCCCGACCACCGCCACGGCGGCTGGGAGGATTTCGCCACCTGCGCCGAGCCAGCCCACGATGCGCCGGTCGCCCACAAGCTGCCGCACAACTTCGGGGAGGGCGATCTGGCCTGCGCGGACCGCGCCTTCCGCACCTACGAGCTCATCGCGCTCATGAGGCGCAACGGCGCCCACGCCCTCATGCGCCTGCACCAGTCGCGGCACCGCACGCTCGATTTCCGACGCGGGAAGAAGCGCCGCATGGTCCTGGCGACGACACTGCTCGACGCCTCGCGCTACGAAGGGGAGGAACTCGCGGCGATCTCCGCGCGGCGCTGGGACATCGAGCTGAGGCTGCGCGACGTCAAGACGACGCTGGGCATGGAGAGGTTCAAGGTGAGGACACCGGAGATGGCGCGCAAGAAGAGGCCGAAATCGTTCGGCTTCCTGACGCGTCCCAGAGCAGAATTCAAGGAGATCCCGCACAGAGGAAAGCCCCGATCATTCGCATAAGTCAGCGCCATTCGGGGCGGCCTACTTTTCTTCCTGTTCCTTTCGCGCCTGGCAGTCAAGGCACAGGGACACCGAGGGTTTCGCCTCCAAGCGGGCGAGCGGGATAGCGCGATCGCACCCGAGGCATTGCCCGTAGCTCCCCCCGGCAATGCGCTCCAGCGCGGTCGCGATCTTTTCCAAGAGCCGTTCCTCGCTTTCCGCGATATCCTGGTCGACTTCCTCCAGATTCTGATGCTCCGGAATCCGCGAGGCGATTTCGTCGCGCTGTTCGCGCAGTTTCTGTTCGAAATGCTTGAGGTCGAGGGAATGTTTCATCGCTAGTGGGCGGCCCGAAGGAGCAGGTAAAGAATGAGGATGACGACCGCGAGGAGAAGGATCCGGTGGAAGTGGGAATCCGGAAGCGCGGCCTTCCAGAATGGGGGCTTCTTGTCTTTCATCACATTGCGGGGTTGGATTTTATTCATTGGGTGGCGACGAAGTTCCCTAGAGAAAATCATCCCGGTCGATTCGAAGGGGCTTTCGGGTGATCCGACCGCTTCTGTCATCCGGCCACGGTGCGCCCGCTGCGATCCAGTCCCGCAGCGCGGCGGATTGCTGGAGCGTGATTCCCCACCCATCTCCTGGCATGACCTTCGGATGCGCGGCGTCCAGGGTTAGCGCTCGATAGATTCCGCTCTCCGAGGGCTTGCCGGGGACAAGGAATCCACGGGATGGATCGCGGGTTGCGGCGCGATCCTGAAGATTGAGACCTCCATGGGCGAGTTCCCCACTATGACACCAGACGCATCGCTGCTCGAAGAGAGGCTTCACACTGGCCTGGAACAGATCGGGCCCGGTGCCGGGAGAAGTCGCTCCCGGCTTGCCTCCCGGGCTCAAGCAGGATGCGAGCGCCAGAGAACTGGCGCACCACAATATCCGCATGAAATGGAAGAGTCGCATTTTCCCGAGAGTGCTCGATTTCATTGACCTTAGACTACCCGGAGTCGCCATACCCCGCATATTCTGTCATTTGACGGAACTATCTTGCCGCAGAACCCTTCGCTCCGCCGTGGGGGCATCGGGCAAATCGCGCGCGGAGTTCCCCATGGAATGGGTCGCGACATTTTCGACACCGCGATAACGCCTGCTCCAGGGAGGCCGCCTTTCGCCATCGCCAAAGACGGACATTCCAGACGAGCCGCACCCCAAAAATGACGCTAGGGATCACGAAAAATCCCTCGACGCCCTTACGACGGCGCTCCGGGAAAGCGAAGCGCGCTGTCATGCGGTCCCGAACACCGGCGTGAGGCGATCATCAGCAGGGGCGTGGATTGGCGCATTCAATCGATAAATCCCGCCACCAAGAGAATGGTCGGGGATCGCAAGGAGGGCAAGCCCGGGGATCGAGCCGACGCGGTATCAGGCAACCGGGACCCTGCTCGCGCCCTTCACGATCCAAAGATCGTTGCAAAGACCAGGCAATTTCATCAGGGCGCACCATGAGGAGCTGCTCTCCCTCGACATCGTGGCGGATCACCTCGGCGTCGGCCATTTTCATTTCCGCAAGAAATTCAAACAAACGACGAGGCTCACGTTCACCGGATACGTGAACCGCAGGCGTGTCGACCCGGCGAAGCGCAGACTCCACGTTCCAGAAAGCCGGAATCCCGGAGATCGCCTACGACGCGGGCTATCAGTCGCTCTCGCAACGCAATCGCAGTCTCCTCAGGTACGTCGGTCAGTCCCCACCGCGCTCACTCAAGGAGACACGCGTCGAGCAGAGCACACTGGCGGCCTGGGCGTCCCGGGGTTCAAAAGACTTTCCGCCTCGATAGACCGGATGTGATCCTTGTCCACGAAGCACCCGACGACCGATTTACCCTACTCCTCGTCGTCGAAGCGAAGAAAGCCATCGTCGCCGATCGTGGTTTCCGCCTTCTTGACTGGAAGCGCCTCCTCTGTCGCGGGTTCATCCTCGATGACGGTCAGGGAAGGCCGCCGCGGGGGGTCGGGGGGGACGACTCCGGAGGGAAGGGTCTCCGGCAATTTTTCCGCAACTTCCTCCTTGGCCGGAGTCTCGGAGTCGCTTGGGAGAGTGGCCACGACTTCGGGTGAATTAGTCCC
>JAHEDC010000682.1 GCA_024641425.1 Verrucomicrobiales bacterium
TACGACGCGCTGGTACTGGCTTCCAATCCCCTCGGATACTGGCGGATGACCGATTCCAATCCCGGTCCTCTCGGGCCGGATCAGGCCGCGGTCTCGTTCTGGCAAAAGCTCGATTCCATTAACAACAGCAGTGCCTTCTGGGCGACGGCGCCCGCCAGCAACAACAATTTCCGCGGTTTCCAGGCGCATTCGCCCTGGGGGGATGGCGCGGCTTACTTCGACACCGCCGGCTGCTGTGATCCTCCGCAACGCCTCACCGGTCCTTCCGGTGCCACCACGGGCGTATGGGAGCATTTCGTCTATCAGAAGAACGGCGATCACAAGGAAGTCTGGAGGAACGGAGTGATGATCCTCTCCGGCGACGGCGCCGCCCGCCTGCCGGGCGAATTCACCCGCCTCACCATCGGTGCCGAGCCCAGTGGCGAGGGCGGCATCAATGCCACCCGGGGGCTCATCGATGATTTCGCCGTGTTCGGAAACTTCCTGGCGCCGGACGAGATCGGACGGCTCTTTGCGGGAGAATCCCCGAAGTCGATCGCGAGCCCGCCGACCCCCCTCGCCTTCACCAAGATCGAAGTGAATAGTCCGGCGACGACGGTCACCCTGACCTGGGCCTCCCGAACGGGGAAATTCTACGTGCTGGATTCCAGCGTGAACCTGGAAAATGGGAATTGGTTGGAGATCAATGACAGCATCGCCTCCGGCGGCGATACCACGACCTACCCGGTGAACCTGCTCGAAAGTTTCCCGGGCGGCGCGCCTCCGCAAATCTACTTCAGGGTGAGGGAGAATTAAGAGCCGCGGGGTGTCAAGCCATCGGTTCGATCCAACCTCCCACTCTTCGGAGTGGGAGGTTTTTTGTTTGGACGGGATCGCCCGCTCATCCTGTTGGGGCGTTACTCCTTCCGCGTGCGCGACGTCCCGCCTCCCGGTGATCGGAGGCCTCCGGGAGACGCTTCAAAGACTCGGGAAACCTACGCGTTCCTTCCTCCCTCAGAGGGCGAGCAGCTCCTCTGGCGGGGGATAGTTCCCGTCGGGATAGCGCTGCCGGATCGCGGCCTCCACCGCCTCCAGGGCCAGGTTTTTCCCGCTCCGGGTGGCGAGGGTGAATCGGAACCGCCGCGCCTCGTCCTTCCCGAGCCACTTCCGCAGAAGGTCGTTGGTGAGGAAAACGGGGCGGGGGAGTATCGGCGGCGTGTCCATAGGTGTCCCTTCACCCTCGGCGTGGAAACCCGATACCGCAAAGCCCGTGTATCCGTCGGCTTCCCCGGTTTTTCCCCTGCCGGATTCACCGCGCCCTCATCCTCAGGAACCGGCAGGGCGTCATCCCCTTCCGCGATGCCTTAGCCTGACGCCTATGGACCCGCTGGCGGCACGCTGACCCCCGCATCTTTCCCTTGCCCGATTCCCCGCCGTTCCCTATCCTCGCCCCGCATGGCGGAACCCACTCCCGAGGAAATAGACAACTTCATCCATCGCTGGAAAAAATCCGGCGGGCACGAGCGCGGGGCGGGGCAGCAGTTCCTCCTCGAACTCTGCGCCCTCCTCGGCCTCCCGCAGCCCGATCCCCCGAGCGCGGAGAACGCCCACAACGCCTACCCCTTCGAGCACGTCGTCACGCGGCGGAAGCCCGACGGCAGCACCCCGCGATCTCACTTTTTCCCGGCAATGCCGAAAAGCCGACTCAGGCCCCTGAGGTAGATCCGACCATCGACATAAGCGGGCGTGGCATAGACAGGTTCCCCGACGGGGCCTTCTCCCAGCGACTCGAACGCCTTGTCCAGCTTGAAAATCCGCGTGGTTCCCCGCATGTCGACAAGGTAAACACAGCCGTCGGCCAGAATCGGAGAACTGCTGAAACCTTCGTCGAATTCGTGCTCCCAGAAAACCTCGCCGGTCTTGGCGTTCAGGCAGGTGACAAGGCCAAACGCCGTCGGCAGAATGAGGTAGTCCTTGGTGGCCAGTGGACTGGCGGCGTCCGGAAGGGAATCCTCCCATTTCCACAGAATCTCGGGGTTCTCCTTCCGGGTGCTGATATCGATGGCCGCCGCCGTGGCCCCCTCGCTGGCCACGAAGACGACGCCATCCGCGTAAGCGGCCGAGGTCGCGACCTCTCCGGCCAGGCATTCCACGCGCCAGAGGTGCTTTCCGGTTTTCGGATCGTAGCCGTCCACCTCCTTGCTGTTGGTCACGACGACTTCCATCCTTCCCCCGTTGTCGACGAGGATGGGCGACGACCACGAGATGGCGTCGCGCTTGACCTCCCAGGCGGCTTCCCCGGTGGCGAGGTCGAAGGCGAGCAGTCTGGGGTTGGTCTTGTCGTCATACTGCACGATGAGCAGGTCTTCGGATCGGAGAAGGGAGGACGCGTGCCCGTAGTGGTTCTTCGGAACGCCGAGGTGTTTCGCCCAGACGCGCTCTCCCTTCATGTTGACGCAGACCAGTTCGCCGGTCGCGAAGACGGCGGCGACGTAGCGGCCGTCCGTGACCGGCGTCGGGGCGGCGAACCCCGTCTCCTCGAGCACCCGGGGCAGCTCCTGCTCGGGGGAGCCCGGGATGCCCTCCACGTCGTGATGCCAGAGTTCCTCGCCCGTTTCGGTGTCGTGGCAGAGCACCTGGCGGACGAGATCGTCGGCGGCGGTCAGGAAGAGC
>JAHEDC010000683.1 GCA_024641425.1 Verrucomicrobiales bacterium
TGGGATCTCTCGATCCGGGTGATTCCTGAATGTTATCAAAAGACAAAGCGAACGCCGACACTATATCCATTCCAGTCATCGGTCTCGTCGGCCCAGGTATAGCTGTAGTCCGCAAAAACTCCGACACTATCGCAGAGGCGATACTCAAGCCCGCCTCCGAGGTGACCGCTGATCTGGTTGACCGAATCGAAATGACCGCCGATTCCCCCGTAAAGGTAAGGAGCAAGGCAGGTTCCCTCGATCGGCGCCCGGAACACCGCGCTCGCCTGAATCGAGTGGATCGCATCGTTGCCATCCCACCAGTACGCTTTCGTCTGGATTCCGAAGTTCTCGCAGAAGAAGTAGCCGAGCCCGATGCCACCACCCGCACCCGCATCCAGTCCATCACCGACAGGATCGATATACATCCCGATGATGTCGAAATTGAACTCTCCCCCTTTGAAGCAATCGTCGTCCACGACACAGACGGGGTTCTTGGAAATGACAGGAGTTCCGGCAAATGCGGCGCCCGTGGCAAGCACGAACGTCGCTGTAATGGCAGTTATGGTTTTCATATTTTGTTGGTTTTTCTGTATTGTTAAGTTAACTAGATTACCTTGATCAGCGAATAATCAACAATATTCTACTAAAATTCGCAGCTTCGAGAGGCGTTTCTCCGGGAGCGTAGGCTAGAACTGAAGGCGCATCCCCAACGTGTAGAGGGACCAATCGATACTGTTTTCGCCCCAGGTGTAGGTATAATCGGCGACAACGCCCACGCGGTCGGTAAGACGGTATTCGAGACCGACCCCCGCATGGAAGCTGCCGAAGCTTTCCTCGGAATCAAAGTGTCCTCCACCTCCAACGAAGCCATAGGGAGCGAAACCACTTTTATCGATGGGATAACGATAGACGGCACTTGCCGTTACCGACGTCAGGACGGTCGCGGTATCCCACCAATAGGCCCGGGTGGTGACACCGAAATTCTCCGTATAGAAATAGGAGGCCGCGATCCCGCCGCCAAATCCGGCGGTGAGCGCATCCTCGTCCATCTCGTATTCGTCAGTCTGCTCTTCGCTCAGATTCGGATCGGCGTAGACCGATATGAAATCGAAGGTCATCTCCCCCGCGTAATAAGCCTCACGAGGATGGTGCTTGATCGATGGGAGAGACGTAATACCGGCGTTTGCCACGGCAACGCCGAGCCCCGCAAGGATGCCAATCAATAGGATGTGCTTCATTTTATCAATGGATTTTAAAATTAAACACTACTTAACATCGAATGATTATTAATGTCAAAAATTTTGAGAATTTCTGTAAATTTATTTTAATTCCATTTCCACAATCACCCCCAGCGCCCCGATCAGCCGCTTCCGTCCGCGTCAAACGAGAGACCGTGCAGAGATCACGGATCCGAATGCAGCGGCCATGCGCTCCGCCGCGAAGTGTTCCTCCACAGCCGTTCGACCATTCGCAGCGAGGCTCTTGCGCAGTTCGGAATCACCGAGGAGAATCTCCAAGGCGTCCGCGAGGGACTCGAAACTCTCCGCTTCCTCGAACAGAAGACCGCCACCGCTCGTTTCGATGATCTCCGTGAAGCCCCCGTGCCTTGGCTGCACCACCGGAACGCCGCAGGCAAGGGCCTCGATGACAAAGAGCCCGAACGATTCGCCGTAGGCGGCCGGGACGGAGAGGACCGTCAGGGAATGCAGGAAACCGATCTTCTCCTCGAAGGATACATTGGGCCGCCATTCGGTAAGAGCCTCCAGCCCGGCTTTCCGAAGCTCGATCTTGAGCCCGTCGACGAATTCATCGTCGGCGGGTGTCTTCGCTCCGGCGATCCGCAGTCGCAGGTCGGGAAGTTTTCCTCGCCGGTGAATTTCGATGAAGGCGCGCACCAGCGTGTGGAGGCCCTTGCCGTGGCACATCCTTGCCAGATAGCCGATGGCCAGGTCATCCGGTTCACCCTCGCGCAGGGGGAATCGATCGACCGCGATCCCGTTCCAGACGCGAATCACCCGGTCCTCCGCCACCGCTAGCCGCTCCCGCATCACCTTCGCGTAGTAGTCGCTTACGGCGATGAAGCGCGCCACATACCGCGCCTTCTCCCGCAGAATGTCCCAGCTCCGCGTTCGGTAGGGCTCGGGGAGGGTGTCCAGAAACGAATCCTCGCCCTGCAGGCTGCACACGACAGGAATTCCAAGTTCCTCCCGGATCGGCTTGGCCACACCAATCAGCAGGACATTGGAAAGTGATACCACGTCCGGCCGCGGCGATTGTTCGCCGATCCACTCCACGATGCGCCGCCATTCCTTGGCCTGCTTTCCATCGGCGGCTTCGAGACTCCCCACGGTCATTTTCCCCAAAGTCCGCGGCGAAGTCATACTCGCACGTTCGGCGACTTTTCGCAGGAGTTTTTCCGAATCCAGCCGCCGGGTAATGAAGCCGGGCAAAAAGCGGAAAAGCCGCGAAACCTGCTGGAGATAGACATTGATGCCGCCGAGAAATACCCCCGGCTTCCCGGCCGCCGTCTCCTTCGCGCGAATGTCGGAGACGAGCGCGTCTTCTTCCTCGCCGTCCGTGACCAGAGGCAAATAAAGCGGCATCAAGGTAATCTCGTGCCCTTGCGCGCGCAGGGCCTTCATCAGATCCATGTCGCGCAGACAACT
>JAHEDC010000228.1 GCA_024641425.1 Verrucomicrobiales bacterium
AGGCGCCAGAGGCATTGTTTCGGGGAGGTTTCTCCGGAAAATGCGCATCTTCCGAACACCTTCTTCAACAACCTATGATTTACATTGCATATACGCAAGGGAATTCGCACCAGCTTCTCCCCACCGGCGGAAGAACCTGTGCCGAAGCCAGAAAATCCCTCGTTCCGGCGTTATTTCAGGATCTCCTCAACGAGGAGTCGCACGTACATCGTCGGAACTCCGGGGGAAATCGCGGCCGTGAAACGCACGACGACACTCTGGGTGCCGTCGTCGTTGAAGACGATCTCCGAACCCGCCTTCTTCTGGGCCACCGTGTTCCCGCTCGCTCCGTCATCCCAGTCATTCACGTCGGTCGTAATCTGCGGGATATATTTAATGTCCCTCACCGACAGTCCGCCGATCGGCTGATTGAAGGTTCCAGAGATCGGTCCCTCCAGCATCCGGAACTCCATTTCAATGAACTTGAGGTTGCTGCCCGGAACGGTGTCCGGCACGATCCTCACGATGGGCGCGAGGGGGAGCCCGGATTGAAGACTCACCAGACTGGCCACCTCCGCGTCGCCTCCAACGGCGTATTCCATCAGGTTGGGGAAGGGATCCCCGTCCGGATTGCCATGGGGCTCGCCTTCGAGCTCGCCCCGATCCAGATTCGTCTCGAGGGCAATCCACGTATCATAGGAATCCACCGAGAGGGGGGTTCCCGTCACCTGGATGTGGTCCAAGAAGATGAATTCCGTAGCCTCGTCGGCCCGGGCGTCGGCATAAAGGTAGATGCTCGGCACGCTGTCGGGAATGCTGGCTTCGTAGAAGAAGAAGGGGCCCGTGAAATCACCCCGAAGGTCATTCAGATTCTGGGGAGGAAAAACGGGAGGAGATCCTCCGGTCGGAGACGCCTTCAGTTCGGCATTGATGAGGAAGTCCGACGAGGTCGTCAGGCGATTGAGACCGTGGATCGCGAGCATGTTGTTGCCGACGACCATCGCGGACTTCATCGCCGTGATGTCGAAGGCCTCGAACTGCACGGCCAGGGTATCGTTGTGGTCCGAGGTAGCACCCGCATTGTAGGCGGGCGGCGTGCCCGCCCCGCTCGCCCGGGCGACTTCGATCCCGTTGATGTAGGCTACGAAACCGTCATCATATTGCATGCCGAGCGTCAGGCTGTCGAGGGTCGAGGGAGCTTGCGAAAGGGTGAAGGGAATGCGAATGAAGACGCTTTCCGTCACGTTGTACATGGCACTCACGTCCAGTCCGGTGCCGATGTAAGTCTGATAGCCGGAACTCCGCTCGTATCCCACTCCCCCCGCTCCGCTGAATGGCCAACTCGCGTCGGAATAGCCCACCAGCCTCCAGTTCGGATTGGCGGTGTTCGGGGTATTGTTCGCCGGAATAAGCGCTTTCTTCGCCCGATTCGGGGCGACCAGCGTCAACTGTCCGGCTCCGGCGCTTCCCGTGAACATTTTCGCCACCACGTTTCCCGGGTAGTTCACCCCGTCGGTCGAGGTCCGCGCCCCGAGGGTGAGGAAATCCGAAGGCTCGAAGCTCCCGGTCTCGACCGTGGTGCGAACGCCGAAGATGACCTTCACGTCCTTGTAATTCCGGGTGTTGATGTGCTCGCTGGAAAACTGCGCGTTGCCGTTGGTGACCACGAATTCCCAACTCGAGAGATCCACGTAATTGTTGTTCATGTCGACCGCGAGGTAATCGGCGCCAATGATGCCGCTGCCCGTTGCGGACCAGTTGTAATCGGTATGGCCGAGTTCGGGCAGACGGATGAACGTCGTCGCACCGAAATCGTAGAATTCCGCGTCCTCGAACTCGATCTTTCTTCCGGGCGTCACCGTTCCGAATTCCACCGAAACTTCCGCGCCGATCAGCTCCACATCGAACTGGGTATCCGAACTGGTCGTTCCAATCTGGTGCACCTCGATGGCGAGGACATTCGTGCCCGCGACGAGGGAAGCCGCCGACGTGCTCGCATCGAAATAGGTGGTTTCATCCGCTCCCACGCCGGTGGAGGCCAAAGTGCCGTTCGTGATCGTGCCATCCGGCATATTGAACCGGGCGAGTTCCACCCCGTTCAAGTAAACGACGGCGCCGTCATCCCTTCTCACCGAGAGATGGAGTTCCTGCGCATTCACCCGATCGGAGGGAGTCACGTTGAAGGTATGCCTCGCGTAGAGCGTAATCGGCTTGCTGCCCGGAGGCGTCGGAAGGGTTGTCGTCAAAACGTCCCCGTAGCCGATCGGAGCAGGGCCCGACGCCCATGCCGAATCATTAAAGGCCACGTCCTTCCAGGACGTTCCGAGATTCGGGTAGACCGGAGGATTGGTCAGGTAGCCAGCCGGAAATTTCCAGGTGGAGCCTTTTGCCACGAACGTTTTCGCGAATTCCGCGGAGACGGGAAGAGCAGGCAGCAGGCAGACCACGGCAAGGGCGGCTAGGGAAAGGGGGCTTCTGGGAGCAAGCGAATTCATGGCAATCTTAGGGGTTCTCGTTTGGGGGAAATCTTCGGAATCAGATGAATATAGGGAGCTTCAATTTGGAAATAAAGAATTTTCCGGCTTAACCTCTCAGAGAGGATGACGAACCATTGGGAGAATCCATTCCCCATGAACTGCCAATGGCCGTTTTTTCCCTCTCGACGCGAAGATACGTTTGACACAAATGTATATGCAATGTAAAACATGAATATATTCAATATTTTTCTCGGCAGAACGGCCGTCTGCTGATTAGGATTCCCCCAGAAGCCGATAAATCCAAGCGCCACCCCATCCTGTATGAAAACGTCCCGTCGCCCTCTATCCCCCGCCCCGCGCCCGGGCCTCTCGCCCGACCACCGCGAAATCATCCTCCGTCGTCGTGAGAGGGAGCAGGGGATCGCCATCATCACCGTCTTGGCGGTCCTGCTCCTGATGTCCGTTCTCGTCCTCGCCTTCTTCCAGATGGCGTCGAATGAGTTCACGGCCTCGAACAACTACGAGTACAGCATCCGGAGCCGGCAGGCCGCGGACACGGTCGTCAGCATGGTCACCGGCCAAATCCGCAAGGCGACGACGCAGACCGACGTCGGCGGCGCCGGGCGATTCGCCTGGTCGTCCCAACCGGGAGCGATCACCACTTTCCGCACCAAGCAGCAGTACCAGGAATACGAACAGGCCGCTTTCCTCAAGTACAAGTTGTATTCCTCCGACAAGATGATCGAGGATGGAGATTACAATCTCTCCAACGATATTCCCTCGGACTGGGACGAGCATCCGGAGCTCTGGGCCGATCTGAATGAGCCCGTCGTCGAGGAAACGGGAGACAACCAGCCCCGGCTCCATTTCCCCATCATCGATCCCCGCGCCTTCGAGGCCGGCGGCAAGGCTACGGACCAGGATGGCGTCGACAACGGCGACGGGATCGCCGGCTTCGGCTTCATGGAAACGACCTCGGCAGGAAATGCCGTCGCCGGCATCAAGAAAGGCCAGGGCGCCGACGCGCGACTCCCCATGCCCGTCCGCTGGCTCTACATGCTCGCGGATGGTACGATCGGATATCTTGACGACGCCGGAACCTTCGTTCGCTCCTTCGGCGAAGGCAATGTCAGCAAGGAGAACCCGGTCACCCAGCGCTTCGCCTTCTGGACCGACGACGAGACGTCCAAGATCAATGTCAATACGGCCAGCGACGGTCAGTACTGGGACTATCCGTCGACCGCCTCCGGAAGCGACCGGGACTTCGCGAAATACCTCCCGGCCAAGAACGAGTTGCAGCGATTTCCCGGGCAGCCCGCCAAAACGAGTCTCTCGGTGGTCTTCGATCCCCTCGGCGGGGACAGCAAGCAGAACGAGATCTATCTTGCCGCCCCTAAGATCCAATCGGGCGGGACGATGAACGGGACGCGCCCCGGCACGACTCCGATCGTCCTCGATCAGGACCGCCTCTACGCCACGGAAGACGAGTATCTCTTCGGCATGACCAATGACCGGAATCAGAACACCCTCTTCGGCAATCCTCAGGAAAAGGAGCGCCTGGAACAGGCCCGTTTCTTCCTCACCGCCTCGAGCAGCGCGCCCGAGACCACCCTCCTTGGAACGCCCCGCATCTGCATGTGGGGGATGTACGGCTCGGGACAGCGTTCCGCCTATGACAACGTCATCGCCTACTGCTCGACCATTCCAACAAGTCCCCAGGGCAGCGCCCCGAATCCGAACTCGCGCCGCTATTTCTTCCAGAGGAATAGCAGCGGCAGCCGCCACAATGAAATCTACGGTGCCTCGGGAGGGGAGAATATACGCCTCCTCCAGAACTACATCTGGCCGCTCATGGCAGTGAGCAATCCGATTCCGGGATTCGGGGGCTCCTTCGCCGCGAAATACGGGGCCGGCGAATTCGGGGATCGCCGCCAGATCGGCACCGAAGCCTTCGATTACCTCCGGAACATCAACGTCTCGGAATTCGGCTCCACCTTGTTCGGAGCCCCGACTTCGAGGGGCTACGGCCAGATCGCTTCCTGCTGCATCTGTGGAGGAACGGGCCCCCACCAAACCGTGTGGTCCGATACCCGCCGCTCCTTCACGAAAGGCTTCGGGAGGATGTATACCGTGAGCGAGGTCTCCCTCGTTTTCATCGTGACGGCCCAGTTCACCCCGAATGGGGATAACAAAGGGGATCCGGCCAACCGGGCCGATCTTACGGACGGCAACAAGAAGCGTATCCAGCCGGCGATCCTTATCGAGACCTTCTGCCCGAGCCACGGTTACACCGGCATCATGCCGAATACGCGGCTCCAGGTCATCGACGGCTCCGCCAGAATGGACAACGGAGACGTCAACAAAGTGGATCCTCCGAGGATTGATACCGGCGGCGCGAATGCCGACTTCTACATCCAGGATGTCGGGAACAAGAACAAGGCGAATGCGGCCTATGTGATCGGCGATACCACCCCCGCGATGGTAGGACGCCGGACTTGGGGAGGAACCGGGGGCGCGAGCCTCTTCCTGACCAAGAACGGACACGGTGGACCGGGGCTCGGCTACATGGGGACGAACAGCATCGGGCAGCCCACGGACGGTCATATCATCGTCGATGCGAACGCCCAGACGATGAACGTTCAGGAGATCAAGATGCGCATCATCCTCTATGACGACGTCGGAAACCCCAATGTCAACCAGCTGATCCAGGCTTTCGATGTCACCTTCCCCGCGATGAAGAACCTTCCGGTGCCTGATTACTCGGACACCCAGCACGACACGTGGACCAAGAGAATCTCCCGCGCCATGGCCTCAAACGCCAATCCCGAGGATCATCTCGTCCTCGGAGGGAACAAGGAAGTCGTCCGCTCGATGGTGATCAGCCATGGGGACTATCGCCTCGTCAGCGCCCGCCGGACAACCACGGCCGTCGGGAACCGCGATATCTTCCAGCCGCATCCGGACTACGACGGCACCAAGAAATACGCGCATTCGCTGGTGCGAGCCGATGGTTCCCCGATGAAAGAGGCCACCTTCGCGCCTCTCGTCTCCGGGGTGACGTACTCCCCCGACATCCAACCGGACTTCCCCATGAGCCCGTCGGATCCGAATTACTTCACCTGGGGTAAGGTGGCGAGCGCGAACATCGATCCCGCCTACGTCTACCAGGCTGATCCGGCGGAAAGCGGCGACTTCGACACGGGGCTCGGCATTCAGCCCGACGGTGCCTACATCAATCGTCCTGACGAAGGATCCACCAGCGGCGAGAACGCCTATTACAAGGATACGTCGATGAGAATCAGCACGCCCCTGGCCGGGAACTCCCTGACTCCGAACCGCATCATTTCGGGTCCGGTTCAATTCGGCTCCCTCTCCACCGGCGTCCAGGCAAACGTCCCCTGGAGGACATTGCTTTTCCGCCCTGATCCGAAACACTTCGGTGCCAAGCACAACAGCAAGCTGGGGATGGTTCCTCCGGACCATCTTTTCCTCGATTATTTCTGGATGCCCATCGTCGAACCCTACGCGATCAGCACCCCCTTCGCCACGGCGGGCAAAATCAACCTGAACTGCCAGATCGTCCCCTTCGACTACATCAAGCGTCAGACCGGCCTCCACGCTCTTTTTAAGGGCGAGAGGGTCATCACCATCCCCGACAACGCGGGCATGGCCTACAAGTCGGGTGGCAACAGCGAATACCGTCGCCCCATCGATGCGGTGGAAACGATGAAGCAGTTCGAGCACCGCTTCAAGCGGGGCGAATTGTTCCGCTCCGGCTCCGAGATCTGCGAGATTTACCTCGTTCCAAAGGGACAGAAACTGGGGGAACCCCAGTCGATTCCCACCCCGGCGGGTGACCCGGCCTTCGACTATCCTGTCATGCGGGATTACTGGAAGACCCACCGGTTGACCGGCGACAACCTCAAGGAGCGCCCCTACGCCAGCATCTACCCCCGGGTTACCACCAAATCGAACACGTTCCGCGTTCACATGATCGTCCAGCACCTGAAAAAGGCCCGCTCCTCCGATCCGGATGGTTTCGACCCCGAGAAGGACCGCGTGACCAGCCAGTGGCGCGGCTCGGCGGTAATCGAGCGGAACATCGATCCGAATAACCGTGATATCCCCTCCTACTTCACGGGTAATTCGCTCGACACCGCGGACGCGAAAATCAATCAGAAGTCCCTCGAATACTTCTACAACTATCGGGTTCTGAACGTGAAGCAATTCACGCCCTGATTCGGTTCACAGGATCCGCCGTGCGATCCCTTCCCGAAGACACGCGCCCTCCAAGGGGCGCGTGTCTTTTTGCTTTGCCGGATGGCGATACGGCGGCATACACTCCCTGCCTTCCCATGATCAGCCGCGACCATATCGTCGATGTCCTCGAGAACATCGCCCTCCTCCTCGAACTGAAGGGCGAGAATCCCTTCAAGACACGCGCCTACCGCGCCGGGGCCGAGATCGTGCAATCGTTTCCCGGTGACATCGTGGGGAAGGCCGCCGAGAACGACCTCGAAGGCATCAAGGGACTTGGCGCCGCCCTCACCCAGAAGCTCCACGAACTCGCCGCCACCGGCCAACTTGCCTTCTACGAAAACCTGCGGGGCGAGTTCCCCGAAACGATCTTCGAACTCTTCGAGGTTCAGGGTCTCGGGGCGAAGAAGATCAAGATTCTCCACGATACCCTCGGTGTCGGTTCCCTCTCCGACCTCCAGCGGGTCTGCGAGTCGGGCGAGGCCGCCGCGCTTCCCGGCTTCGGACAAAAATCGGTCGCGAAGATCCTCGAGGCCCTCGCCTACCGCGAGCAGCACGCCGGCTACTTCCGCCTCTGCGACGTCACTGCCCAAGCGGAGGAAATCCTCGCCGTCCTCCGCGAGCATTCCGCGGCCTCGCAGGTCAGCGCCGCCGGGAGTTTTCGTCGAGGGAAAGAAGTCGTCCACGACCTCGATTTCCTCGTCGCGACGAAGGATCCCCAGGCGATCATGGATTTCTTCGTCTCCCGGCCCTGGGTCGAATCCGTTATCGCCCATGGGGCGACGAAATCGAGTGTCCGCGTCGCGAACGGACTCCAGTGCGACCTCCGCGCCGTCTCGAACGACGCCTACCCCTTCGCCCAAAACTATTTCACGGGAAGCAAGGAACACAACGTCGCGCTCCGCTCGCGCGCCCTGAAACGGGGCTACACCCTCAACGAATACCGCCTTGCCCCCGTCGGCGACGCCGCAGCCCCTCCGCCCATTCCCGACGAACGCGCCCTCTACCGGGCCCTCGGCCTCGACTACATCGAACCCGCACTTCGCGAGAATAGCGGGGAGATCGAGGCCGCCGAGGAAGGCCGCCTCCCCGAGCTCATCCGGCTCGAGAATCTGCGGGGAACCTTCCACAACCACACCGTAGCGAGCGACGGGAGCAACACCCTCGCCGAGATGGCCGCCGCCGCACGCGAACACGGCTTGCAGTACCTCGGCATCGCGGACCACAGCAAAAGCTCCTTCCAGGCAAACGGCCTCGATGCCGAACGCCTCCTCGCCCAGGTCGCCGAGATCCGCGCCCTCAACGACACCTTCGCTGCCGAAGACAGCGACTTCCGGCTCCTCGCCGGCACCGAATGCGACATCCTCAAGGACGGTTCGCTGGACTTCCCCGACGATGTCCTCGCCCAACTCGACTACGTCGTCGCCTCCGTGCACAACGTCTTCAACCTCCCCGAGGACGAAATGACCGCGCGCATCATCCGGGCCATCGAGAATCCCCATGTCACCATGCTCGGGCACCTCACCGGACGCCTCCTCCTCAAGCGCGAGCCCTACGCGCTCGACATCCCGAAAATCATCGACGCCGCCGCTGCCACGAAAACCCTCATCGAACTCAACGCGAATCCCTGGCGCCTCGACATGGACTGGCGCTGGTGGAAGCTCGCGAAGGAAAAGGGCGTCCGCTGCGCCATCAATCCCGACGCCCATTCGACCGATGACCTCCAATTCCTTCACTACGGGATCCTCATCGCACGGAAGGGCTGGCTCACCCGCAAGGACGTCATCAACACCCTTTCCCTCGACGCACTCCGCAAGGCCCTACCCTCCATCAAGGCCTAGCGCCCTCCGCGCCCTTCGCCCCTCAGCGGAAAATCTCCTCCCCAATGCCCGATTCCTATCCCCTCCACCTCGCCCTTGCCGCGCTGATCGCCTACGTCATCGGTGCCACGCCTTTCGGCTTCCTCATCGCCCGCGCCCGTGGCGTCGATATTCGGCAGCACGGCAGCGGAAACATCGGTGCCACCAATGTCCTCCGCGTCCTCGGGAAAAGATTCGGTATTCCCGTCTTCATCCTCGATGTCATCAAGGGCCTCGTCCCGGTCATCGTCTGCCGCGTTTACTGTGATTCGCGCATCCCCGCCGATGCCGCGAATCGCGACGATCTCCTCGCCATCGCAAACGTCGTCATCGGCATCTCCACCATCCTCGGCCACAACTACACCTTCTGGCTGGGCTTCAAGGGCGGAAAGGGCATCGCCACTTCTGCCGGCGCGATGCTCGGGATCATGCCCGTCGTCCTCAGCGCCGCCATGACGGTCTGGCTCATCCTCTTCTTTGCCAGCCGTTACGTCGCCATCGCGTCCATCGGCGCCGCCATCGTCATCCCCTTCACTGTCCTCGCCCTTGGCTGGCTCCGTCCGCCATTGAACATGCCGAACCTCGTCCTCGGTATCCTCATGGCCTTCTTCGGTGTATGGCGGCACCGCTCGAACATCCGGCGCCTGCGTGACGGAACCGAGGCCCGTTTCCACCGCCGCCCGAAAACCAACCAGACCCCTTCCTGAATCATGAAAACCGCCGCCGTCCTCGGATCCGGAAGCTGGGGCACCGCTCTCGCCGCCACCCTCGCCGAAGCCGATCTCCCCGTCACCCTCTGGGGCCGGGACGCCGACCTCGCCGCCACGGTCAACACCCGCCACGAGAATCCCCGCTATCTCCCCGGCGCGGCCCTCCCGAAAGGCATCCTCGCCACCATCGACCTTGCGGAAGCGGCGCGCGCGGACCTCATCCTCTTCGTCGTTCCTTCCAAGGTCACCCGCTCCGTGGCCGCCGACCTCGCCACTATCGGGATCTCGCCCGACACCCGACTCCTTGCCTGCAGCAAGGGCATCGAGCAGGACACCGGCCTCCGCATGAGCCAGATCCTCACCGAGTACTTCCCGTCCAATCCCGTCGCCGCCCTCTCCGGGCCAAACCACGCCGAGGAAGTGACACGGAAGCTCGCCACCGCCGCCGTCATCGGCT
>JAHEDC010000684.1:0-1363 GCA_024641425.1 Verrucomicrobiales bacterium
CGAAAAAATGATAACATCGCTTTGAGTAAAAAGCGATCTTATTAGTTGCTCAGCCGGATTCCAAAGCTTCCGATTATTCAACATTTTACGGGAACCGCCGTGTCCCCGGGACGCCCCCCCCGCACCGGCCGACGAATGACCCACTTACTAGAAGTAAAGAATCTCAGAACCCAGTTCCCTACGAAGGCGGGGCTGGTGAGGGCGGTCGATGACGTGTCTTTCACCGTCGACCGGGGTGAAATGCTGGGCATTGTCGGCGAATCCGGATGCGGAAAATCGATCACCGCGCTTTCGATCATGCGTCTCATTTCACCGCCGGGAAGGATTGCGGAAGGTACCGTTCTATTTCGCGGAGAAGACCTGACGGCCGCGCGGGAAGACAGGATGAGGGAGATTCGGGGCAACGACATCGCGATGATCTTCCAGGATCCCATGACCTCGCTAAACCCTGTTTTTACTGTGGGAGAACAGATCTCCGAAGCCCTGCGGCTCCACCGGAACCTCGGAAAAAAGGAAGCGAGGGATGCCGCCGTCGAGGCGATGAAAGAAGTAGCAATACCCTCGCCCGAAAGACGGGTCAGCGACTATCCGCATCAGTTGTCCGGCGGCATGCGCCAGAGGGTGATGATCGCAATGGCGCTTGCGTGCGATCCCGAGCTTCTGATCGCGGACGAACCCACGACGGCGCTGGACGTGACCATACAGGCGCAGATCCTGGAACTGATGAATGAACTTCGCGCGTCCAGGGATCTCGCCGTCCTTCTGATAACCCACGATCTCGGAGTAGTTGCCGAGACCGTTGACCGTGTATGTGTTATGTACACCGGGCGGGTGGTGGAGGAGGCGCCGGTCGAAGCGATCTTTAAGGATCCAAAGCATCCTTATACGCAGGGGCTTCTGAAGAGCGTTCCAAAACTTAACGAGTTGAAACAGGAAAAGGCGCTACGTCTCTCGACGATTGAAGGAGTTGTGCCCAGTCCGACCGAACTGCCGAAGGGCTGCCATTTTGCTCCCCGATGCGGGCTCAAGGAACCGATGTGTGAAAGGGGTGAGATTCCGTTGTACGATCTTGACTGCGGAGTGACGGTCCGCTGTGTGCTTTATGGAGAAAAAGGAAGTTAAGACAAGAAGACCGATCGACGGCCAAAGCGTAATCCTGCGGTATCCGAATCCCGAAGATGCAGAGGAATTCACGGAGTCCGCCAGGAGAAGCCGGGCACTGCATAAGGGGTTTGTAAGCCCCCCGGCCGACAGCGCGGCGTTCATTGGTTATGTGCTCAAGAATGATGATGATGTGAACGAGTTCTTCCTCATCATCGAGAAGCAGACGGGGGCGATCGCCGGGGCGATAAACGTCAGCCAG
>JAHEDC010000684.1:1373-2642 GCA_024641425.1 Verrucomicrobiales bacterium
CCTCTTTGAAGGATTTGGCGGGCGGGGATTGATGACTGACGCGATGAAGACGCTGCTCGGCTTCGCGTTCGGGGAACTTGGGCTTCACAGGGCGGAGGCGAACATTCAGCCTAATAACCGTTCGTCGATCGAACTGGTAAAGCGGTGCGGTTTTACGAAGGAAGGGTATTCGAGGAAGTATCTGATGATCGACGACGAATGGCGGGACCACGAGAGATGGGCGATCCTCAGGGAGGACCTTGAGGGGCAAGATTGATCCGATGTCAGTTGAAGCGAACAGAGTGCCGCTGGTAAGAGTGCGAGACCTTGTAAAGCACTTTCCTGTGGAAAACAGCGACGACGTCGTGAAAGCGGTCGACGGAGTCTCGTTCGACATCTTTGACGGCGAGACGCTTGGCCTGGTCGGCGAATCCGGTTGCGGAAAATCCACCGTCGGAAGGTGCGTCATTCGGCTCATCGAGCCCACGTCCGGTACTGTCGAATTTGAAGGGCAGGAGATCAACGGCCTCAGTTCAAGGGAATTGCAGAAGCTCCGCAGGGAAATGCAGATAATCTTCCAGGACCCGTATGCTTCTTTGAACCCGCGGCTAAGCATTTTCTCGATCGTATCGGAACCTTTGAAGATCCACAAAATTGGCTCAAAATCAGACCGCAGGGACAGGGTTGCCGAACTGCTCTCTAAAGTGGGTCTGGATCCCAGATACATGTCGAGATACCCGCATGAGTTTTCCGGCGGACAGCGGCAGAGGATCGGGATCGCGAGGGCTCTGGCGCTCAATCCAAAGCTGATCATTGCGGATGAACCCGTGTCTGCTCTCGACGTCTCGGTGCAGGCGCAGGTCGTGAATCTGATGCAGGACCTTCAGCAGGATCTCGGACTTGCATACCTTTTCATTTCGCATGGTCTCGCGGTAGTCGAACATATCTCCGTAAGGGTTGCCGTGATGTATTTGGGCAAGGTGGTGGAGGTGGCCGACTCGGTAGAGCTATACAGGGAACAGAGGCATCCGTACACGAAAGCGCTCCTTTCGGCGATCCCGATCCCCGACCCCTCTGTTCGAAGGGAGAGAATCGTACTCTCGGGGGATGTTCCGACGCCCATAAACCCGCCTTCCGGTTGCAGATTTCGTACCCGCTGTCCGGTTGCGGTATCGGAGTGCGCTCAAAAGGAACCGGAATTGAGAGAAACGGCGCCGGGGCGCTTTTCTGCGTGTCTGAGGGACGAGGGATATGAGACTGCGCCTGCATTTGCATAGCTTTTGAAACGAT